>NZ_CFQZWI010000045.1:0-21977 GCF_986127675.1 Holdemania sp.
CTGAGAAGAGACACAATCCTCAGAGAAATGAAGATGAGGGTCTTTTAAATTGAGAACAGATACGATAGAATGAGTAATGGACATAGTGAGATTTCCTTTCTGTAATTTGTGGTGATTTTATTGTAACGGAAATTCTTACCTATGTCTCTTTTTTTATGCTCAAGAAAAAAAGGCGTTGGTTTCCACCAACACCAAAATTTATAGAACCGTTTTTTTGTGCTGTAAAACAACAATGAAGGACGCTGTAAAAAAAATACTAAAGAAAACGCTTGCAAAGCATATGATAATTGGTATAATAAAATCATAAGGTGGATTAGTAAAGAAACCACTTGAAGCGCGCTTAGGAATTGACAAGGAGGAGAGTGATTGTGAGACATATTCTATTAGCTTCTCACGCCGACTTCGCGAAAGGCATGCTCAGCGCAGTCGAATTGATTGCCGGAGTTCAGCCCCATCTCAAAGTGTACAGTGCTTATACCCAAGCCAGCGACGTTCATTTCAAAGATCAGATCCTGAATGATCTGAACCAGATCGATCCGGAAGATGAAGTGATCCTCGTTACCGATCTGTTCGGCGGCAGCGTCAACAACGAGCTGCTAGATTTAACCCACAGGCCCAAAACCTATCTGGTCACAGGCATGAATCTCTTGCTGGGGCTCAGCTTGATCCTGGCCCCAAAGGAGGAACCGGCAGAAACGCTGGTCCGCCGCTGTGTGGAGGAAGCCCGCCAGGGTATTCTCTTCTGCAATGACCCGCTGCCTTCAGCCGGGGATACCGATGAATTTTAAAAGGAGAAGATGAAATGATCAAGCTCTTGCGTGTCGATCACCGCTTGCTTCACGGCCAGGTTGCCTTTTCCTGGACGTCCCATCTGTCCGCTGACTGCATTCTTCTCGCCAGTGATTCCCTGCTTCAGGATGAACTGCGGATGACGTCGGTCAAACTGGCCCGGCCCTCTGGCATCAAGCTGGTTGTCAAAAACATCGAGGATTCCATCCAGGCGATTCAGTCCGGCGTTACGGACAAATACAAACTGTTTATCGTCACCGATACGATTGCCGGAGCGGTAAAAATCGCCCAGGCGGCGCATCTGAATCAGATCAATCTCGGAGGCACAAAATCCGCACCGGACAAAAAGAAATTGTCCAAGGCCATTTATGTCACTGAAGAAGAGGAAGCCTTGCTTCGGCTGTGTCTTCGTGAAAACATTGAACTCGAGATCCAGATGATTCCATCCGAAAAGAAAATCAACGCACAGACCATTCTGTAGAAAAGGAGAATGTATGCTGATAACACAGACTTTACTGATCACATTGATCACACTGCTGGCCCGCTGCCACACGCTCTTTGGTACCAGTCTGATCAACCGCCCGATTATTCTGGGCATGCTGACAGGCTGGATCATGGGGGACATCACCCAGGGAATCATCATCGGCGGGACGCTGGAACTGGCCTTCGTCGGGGCGGTTTCCATTGGCGCCTATATTCCGCCGGACATGGTTTCCGGAACGATTCTTGGCACCGCCTTTGCGATCAAAGCCGGAGCCGGGGCAGAAACCGCTCTGGCTCTGGGTTATCCGATCGCCACGGTGATGCTGGCCATCAGTTCACTGGGCACGCCGATCGGCTTGTACCTGATGCACAAATGCGACAAATATGCCGAAAAAGGCGATCCGAAGAAATTTGAATGGATGTACTGGGTAACCGGTTTTGCCTCCAAGCTCTTGTTTCTTCCGATTGTTCCGCTGGCCTTCTACTTTGGTTCCGATGCGGTCACCGCGGCGCTCAACCACATTCCGGAATTCGTTCAGACCGGCATCAATATTTCCGGTGGTCTGATTCCAGCCCTGGGCTTTGCGATGCTGGCACAGATGATCATGAACAAACGCGTGGCGGTGTTCTTCTTCATGGGCTTCTTCGTTGTCCAATACTTCGGCATCTCAACAACCGGCTGCGCAATCTTTGCGGTGATTCTGGCGGTCGTGCTGGTTCAGATTGAAGCGAAAACAGAACGAAAACAAGTTCAGCAGGAGGTGGAACTCGATGACTTCTAAACCGATGGAGATTCAGGAAACCAAAATCACAAAAAAAGATCTGATGAAAGTGTTCTGGCGTTCCATTCCGATGGAATTTACCTGGAACTATGAACGGCAGATGCACCTGGGCTATTGTTACGCCCTGCTTCCGGTGCTGAAAAAATTATACAAAGAAGAAGACCTGTCTGACGCGATGGTGCGGCATATGGAATTCTACAACACAACCCCGTTTATCATCACCCTGCCTCTGGGCATCAGCGCCGCGATGGAAGAGTTAAACGCCAAGGATCCGGAACACTTTGACAAGACCTCGGTGTCAACGGTCAAGACCGCTTTGATGGGACCGCTGGCCGGGATCGGCGACAGCTTCTTCTGGGGTACGCTGCGGATATTGGCAACCGGGGTGGGTACATCGCTGGCCTTGCAGGGCAACATTCTCGGACCCATCCTGTACCTGTTGATCTTCAATGTCCCGCACTTTGTCCTGCGTTATCTGTGTACCTTCTGGGGCTATAACCTGGGCACGGACTTTTTGCAGAAGGTGGAAAAATCCGGAGCGATGCAGCTATTGACCTACGGAGCTTCGATTGTCGGCTTGATCGTGGCTGGCGCCATGACGGCGGAAATGGTGTATGTCACACTGAATGTCACGATTGGTGTCGGCGAAACCGCAACGGCACTGCAAGGTATTCTGGATGGCATCGTGCCGGGTCTGGTCCCGATGTGTCTGTTCGGTATTGTATATTGGCTGCTGAAAAAAGGCATGAAGCCGCTGCCGATGACGTTTCTGTTGATGGGTGTGGGCATTGTCGGAGCGTTCTTTGGCTTTCTGGCGTAAGGTTTAAAAGAAACAAAAACTCATAAAAAGAAAAAAGAACTCACAAAGTGAGTAAAGGAAGGAGAATTTAATCATCATGAACCTGTACAAATTTGAAAAAGATGAATACCTCAAGATGGGAGCCCTGGTCAATTCAAAACGGCCGGAGCTGGAAGCGATCGCTGAGCAGCTGCATCAAAGAGGTTATGACAACCTCTTTCTGACCGGAGTCGGCGGAACGACCGCGGAGTTTACCTCAATGAAGAAAGTTGTCGAAAATCATTCCTCCATCCCGGTTTACTGTGTGAATGCCGCCGAGCTGATGCTGGAAGGAAACAAACAGCTGAGCCGCAATTCGATTGTGATCACCGGAAGCAAGTCAGGCGATACCAAAGAAACAGTGGCTGTGGTCAACTGGTGCAAGGAACGCGGGATTGAAACCGTGGCGATCACCAAGGCGGATACCCCGCTGGCCGCGATTGCGGATCACGTCTGCCTGCTGGATTCCAGCGGCGTTGAAAACACCTACCTGAGCTTCTATTATATCCTGCTGAAGCTGGCTGAACTGCGCGGGGAATTTCCGGATTACGCACAGTTTGTCCAGGAAATGGAACATGTCCATGAAGGCTTAGTGTTGGTTAAGGAAAAATTTGAACCGGTCGCCGCGAAGATTGCCAAGCAGTATCACAAGGAAGAGTATCAGATGTGGGTGGGTTCCGGCACGATTTGGGGCGATGTCTACATGTTCACGATGTGCATTCTGGAAGAGATGCAGTGGAAGCGGACCAAGGCGGTTTCGTCGCCAGAGTTCTTCCATGGTTCGCTGGAGTTGGTCGATGAGGATACCCTGGTGATCCTGGTCAAAGGCGTGGATGCCTGCCGTCCGCTGGATGAACGGGTTGAAAAGTTCTTAAATCAATATGCTGAGAAGAAAGTGATCATCGATCTGGCGGATTACAAGATTCCGGGTGTCGATGAGAAGTTTGCGGATATTTGCAGCCCGATGGTGCTGGAAACGATCACGACTGGCCGCTTAGCCGCCCATTGGGAACATCACACCGGTCATTCGCTGGCTTTCCGCCGCTACTATCGTCAGTTTGATTATTAATACCATGCAGGCAGTGATCTTTGATATGGACGGGGTGCTGGTGGACAGTGAACCGGTCTATATGCAGCGGTTTCTGCGGTTTATGCAGGAACATGGCGTAGCGCTGGATCAGAAGGCTTATCGGAAAACGGTGGGGTGGTCATCACAGATGACTTGGGAATGGGCGCTTTCCCACTGGCCTGAAGAAATTACGGTTTCCCAGCTGCAGGCGAAATATCGTGCTTATTGGAAGGGACAGCCCGTCCGTTATGATGAGGTGCTGGATCAGGACGTCCTCCCCGTACTGAATCAGCTGCATGCCTTAAAAATCAAGACGGCACTGGCTTCCTCTTCACCAAGAGCCGCGATTGACCAGATGTTGAAGCAATGTCATCTGACAGACGAGTTTGACGCGATTGTCTCCGGAGAACAGTTTGTAAAAAGCAAGCCGGACCCACAAATCTACTGTCATACGGCACAGATGCTCCATGTTCCGTGTTCTGCCTGTCTGGCTGTTGAAGATTCAACGGTGGGGATCACCGCAGCCCGTGCCGCCGGGATGTTCGTGCTGGCAAAGCGGGATACCCGCTTCAACTTTGACCAGTCCCAGGCCCATGCGCCAATCAGCCGGTTAAAGGAACTTCTTGAGAGGGTAAAGACGAAGGAAATCACAGGTTGATTTCCTTCGCTGCTTTACGGCAGAACTCGGGAAATCTTAAAGCTCATCCTATTATAATAAGGAGAAGAATTATGAAACCTACAATGCAGACTTATATTCTTTCCAGCAACGCGGTTCTGAGAGCGAATTTTGATCGCCGCCGTGAACTGACTGAACCGCTGCTTCAAGCCTGGCGTAAAGCGCCAAAAGGTCAAATTTTGTTGATTGCCTCTGGCTCAAGTTACAACAGCTGTATCTGTGCTAAGCGGTGGATGGAAAAAGTGATGAAGCAGAGTGTCCGGGTCGTTACGCCATTCACGTTTGTCCACTACGAAAATTCACTGGAAGATGTCGGCTTGTGTGCTGTCTTGTCGCAAAGCGGATGCAGCACCAACGCGATTGAAGCTCTCCGCTTGATTAAAAGGTCGGGCCGTCAGGCGATTGGCATCACGGGCAATCCGCACAGTGATTTCCAACAGGAAGCGGATCAGGTGATCGATTGGGGTGTCGGTGAAGAGTGCATCGGTTATGTGACCCAAGGGGTTGTTTCCCTGATTTTATTTCTCTGGTTGTTTGCGCTGCGGATGGCCGAAGAACAGCAGCACCTGACGTTATCCCAGCTTCAAACTTATGAAGCACAAATGAGGGAAGCGATTGAAGCTCATGCCGAAGCTGTTTGTGCTGGTGAAACCTGGATTGAAAACAATTACGCGTTGGTCACCTCAATGGATCAAGCATATGTCATCGGGGCCGGGACTTGTTATGGCATAGCGCTGGAGGGGGCATTGAAAATTGGTGAAACGACCGGCATTCCCACGGCTGCCTATGAAAGCGAGGAATATCTGCATGGCCCTAACTTGCAATTAACACCGAATTACACTGTATTTATTCTGGATCCCGGCGATGAAACAACCTCAAGGATTCAAGTCATAGCTGAAGCCACAAGGCAGGTAACCTCACGTACTGTTTTAATCCGTCTGAATCCGGATGATGGTGAATCCACGACGTTCTCCATTCACCGGAAGCTCGATGAAGCGCTGACACCGCTGGCTTTTCTGCCCTTGTTTCAATGGATCGCCTACCGGGCGGCTGAGGATCTTCACCGGTGGAACAAGCATCCGCTGTTTGCCCGTTTTAAAGCAAAAATTGCTTATAAGACGGAATCCTATAACCGTCAAAAACAAGCTGAATCAACGACAAAACCTATCCTCTGAGCATCGCTTTGCGGATAGGTTTTCATTTTTAAATAGAGTAAAAATTTCTTTTGACATTCTTGATGGAAGAGTGTGATTGAAGAGCAAGTTTATAAGGGTTATTTCTTTTTGTTTAAAACATATTTGGTGGAACGGGCATGGCCTTGTACGCTGATTTCATTTTTAGCGATAAGGGAATTCAGAATTTTTCTGGCGGGGAATGCAGAGCAATTTAACAGCTTTTCAACATCAGACCGTGTAATTTCTTTCTTCTTTGATAAGAATGCCAGTAGTTTTTCTTCTGGACTTGACGAAGCTTTGTCAGTTTCATATTCTTGTTCTTCATTCTGATTCGGAAGAATTGTGATGAAGGAAGAGGGTCCCGGCAAAAACTCAGGTTGTCGCTTTCCATCCTGATAACTTTCTAAAATTCTTTGAATTCCGGTTCCGAAACTCTCGATTAATTTTAGGCGATAAAAGATATTGGCAAGCAGCATATTGCGGGATTGGGAAACACCGCGCAGAATGTCATCAAGGGTTAGCCCTTTTACTAATCCGCCCAGTGATACAAATTCCATCCGATCCGTAAATACATTGATAATTGTGCTGGCTGAGTAGTTGTAATCTCTGTGAACGAGTGTATTTAACAAAGCCTCTCGCATAGCATATTTCGGATAATCAAAAGATTCAATTCGCTCCAGCCCAATAAAGTCAGCATGAACATTGTTAAATAAACTGATGTATTCATAAGCCTCTTCCAGTTGTTTTAACAAGGATCCAGTAAATTCTTTTCTTGTTTTGAAACGTGTTTTCCCTGTGCCTTCAAATACCGCACATTTTACACTGTGTTCGCATTGATCTGATAAAAGAAGGGCAGTGTTGGTGTAAAAGCCATCAACATCAATAAGACCGAGAGATTTCATATTTTCAGTTTTCAATGGGATATGGCGATTGTAAAAATAATCCTGGGTGTAATGAAATGTTAAATCCTGATTCAGTGCTCGCATTTTATCAAAGGTGATTCCGTCGTTTTGACGGATCAGATCACGGTTTAATTCTTCGCTGAGTGGAATTAAGATTTTGTCATAGGGTGGTTTTCAATAATATTCATGCACAGGTCTCCGATCTATTCTAGTCCATTTTTATCGTGATAATATCGCGATTTCAATAACGATTCATCACGAACTATTGAACAATTCTAAAGTAAATGATGATAAGCCTGTCCTTCGTTTGCGAACGATTATGTCAGCAACAAGGCAAACAATAATGCCGGAAGCAGATTGGCAACCTTGATCTTGGTGTTAAACATCAGATTAACACCCACACAGAAGATCAGCATAGAGCCGACCATGGACAGATTGGCAATCATGGCACCACTCAGAAAAGGAGCGATAAACTGCGCCAGCAGTGTGATAGAACCCTGAAACAAAAGCAATGGAATAACTGAAAAGATTGCACCCTTGCCAAAAGCCGAGGTGAAGATCATGATGATCAGGCAGTCAAGCACGGCCTTGGTCATCAATAGTGACGGATCTGCGGATAAACCATCCTGCAAGGCACCGACGATGGCCATGGCACCAATGCAGATGGTCAGGGAAGCGGTAATAAAGCCTTCCATAAAGCGCGTATCCTGTTCGCTTCCGGTTTTCTTTTTCAGCCATTTTCCAAATCGTTCAAAGCGGGATTCTATGTCTATCCATTCACCCAGCAAGGCACCCAATGCCAAAGAGATCACCGCAAGCATTGTTCCCCGCGTGCTTATCATTTCTTCCTGAATTACAATCATTTTTTCCAAAGCCCCCGCGATTCCAATAAAAATAGTTGATAATCCCAGTGCCTGCAACAGCGTATCTTGAAACCGTTGGGGCAGACCTTTGCGGAAAGCCAGTCCAAAAAGACCACCGCCAATGACTGCCATTGCGTTCATTAAAGTCCCCATCCCCGGCATGATGATTCCCTCTCTCTTTGTTTCTTTATTAAATCAGTACTTCTTTTATTTCTTGAATTTCCCATAGGTTTTATAAGTTTTTGCTTCGTTATCCATGACTGTCTGGCTTGGCTTGTAGTCCGGATTATCATAAATGTTGGCATGCAAATGGGATACCATGTCACTGTAACTGCGTACCAGATAACCGCCCAGACCCGGACACCGCATGATGTCATCATATTCACCGCTAGGCTCCTTGTAGGTTTCAATGTTGCCCAGATCAAAGCTCAATAAGGAAACCAGATAATCTTTAATATCGGAATTGGTTAAATTTGTCGTGATATAGGGAAGCATATCGTTAACGATCTCCATCAGCTCCAAGATATTCTTGTGTTTCAGCTTGGCGATGATCGCGTTGATGACATTGTTCTGCCGGTCCATCCGGACAAAGTCACTGTCGATGTAACGCTGCCGGCAATACATCATGGCATCGTATCCATTTAATGTGTTTACACCAGTATGCACACTGTTTTTGGTTTGACCGCGCAAAGCACCGACTTCCTTGGCGGTTAAATCAATATCAACACCGCCGATCAAATCAACGAGCTTTTCCACAGCATTAAAGCTGAAAGTCACATATTGGGTGATGTCCAGGTCTAAGTTATAATTCAAGGTCTGCACTGCCAGCGTAGCTCCGCCAAACCAATAAGCCCAGTTAAAATGACCGTATTTCTGATGCTTACCTGGTATCCAGACAACAATGTCACGTTCTTGGATGTGATTTTTAATTTCTTGTTATCGAAATCCAGCGAAACGATTTTCATTGCATCACTGCGGTCTTCGTCCGTGCCGGTGGGCCCTTGACTGTTGTCGGCACCAAACAAAGCGATATTCACGATATTCCGCTCTTTTACAGCTTCACTAACCTCGGGTGCGATTTCCGCATCATCATTTTCGATTTTCTCGGCATGTTCCATTTTGTTAAGCATTGAATCCATGGCTAAGTTCGCTGCGGCATAGCTGCATCCGCCAATAACCAGGATCACGGCGATGATTATCAATCCTATTTTTACACCTTTTTTCAAACTGTTCACCCCTGTTTAATCTTTAGCTTTCCGCTTATGAATCTATCTTTTTCATTATACCAGTTTGAAGAAAAAGCGAAACCGCAAAAATAAGAAAACTGGGATCAAAGAGGATAAACTGGGTTTGTGAACACGGATTCAATCAAAATAACTTAACGCTAAATAACAGGGTCCAAGGATATTGTAAATTCGTCTTGTGTCATCAATAAATTTATTTCATCACAAAGTGAAAAGGTAATTCCACTCTCATTGGAACAATTTAATTTTATTTCCAATCACAAAAGCAATAGCAGGCTCCATTCATTGCTTTTGATTCATAATGAGTTTATAGCTTGGTTTATTCTTTTTCAGATTAAACACTAATTTATTGTGGATTATATATTAAATTTGCGGTTATAACCTGATAAACATTTGATAAAATGCGATATCCTATTCTTATCGGGAGGTGACTTTTATGATAAACAGACCCATTTATGTTGATAAGATCATAGCCTATGTGAATACACCGTTTGTGAAAATCCTGACTGGAATCCGCCGCAGCGGAAAATCAACTATTTTGAAAATGCTGATCAATAAAATGAAAGAACGGGGTATCCGTAACGAGCAAATATTGCATTATAGCTTTGATTCTTTGGAATATGAGGATCTAAAGAGCGCTTCGGCATTGTTTGCGCACTTGAAGCAGCGTTTGTTTTTGAATGGCAAGACCTACCTTTTTTTGGATGAGATTCAGGAAGTAGAATCGTGGGAAAAAGTTGTAAATTCGCTTATGACTGGATATGATGTCGATATTTATGTAACCGGCTCAAATTCCAGAATGATGTCCTCTGAAATATCCACCTATCTGACCGGCCGTTATATCGCATTTCGCATATACCCGTTATCCTTTTTTGAATATATGACCTTCCGTAAAGAATACACCGAGGTTCTTGATCCTCACACAGAACTGGCCAATTATCTGCGGTTGGGAGGCTTCCCGGCAGTTCATTTACAAAAATACACTCTGGATGAGGTCTATACCATTGCTAAGGATATTTATAATTCCACCATTTTTACCGATATTGTAAGACGCAATCAAATCCGCAAGGTGGACCAGCTGGAGCGTATAGTGAAGTTTGCTTTTGACAATGTTGGCCGGACCTTCTCTGCGGCTTCCATTTCTAAATATCTGAAAAGTGAAAATCGGGCGATTGATAACGAAACGGTTTATAACTATCTCAGCAAGCTGGAAAACGCTTATATCCTCCATCGCTGTTCCCGCTTTGATGTCCAGGGCAAGGAGATTTTGAAAACACAGGAGAAATACTATCTGGCTGATCCGACTCTGCGTTACAGTGAACTCGGATATTCCGCAGATAGTGCGGCGGCTATGTTGGAAAACATCATTTATCTTGAGCTGCGGCGCCGGGGATATGAAGTATACGTTGGAAAACTGGACAATGCTGAAATTGATTTCGTTGCGGTTAAGCAGGAAAACAAGCTGTATATTCAAGTGACTCAGGCGATCGGCTCTCCTGAAACCGAAAAACGCGAATACGGCAGGCTGCTTGACATTCGTGATAATTATCCTAAGTATGTGTTGCGTACAGACGCATTTGCGGGCGGCAATTATGAAGGAATCAAAACCATGCACATTGCGGATTTCCTGCTAAGTGATGAATATTAAAAAAAGATTGTTCACCCCTGTTTAAGCTTTAGTTTTACGCTTATGAATCTATCTTTTTCATTATACCAGTTTGAAGAAAAAGCGAAATGACATCAATAAGAAAACTGGGATTAAAGAGGATGAACTGAGTTTATGAACACGAATTCAATGCAGAATCATTATTTTTGAATTATCTGACAAAATAAGGTATTGCTAAATACTGTTTAGTAATATCTTATTTTTTTGACTGAACCATTATTCAAATTTGAAGACACTTATATGAGTTATGAAGATGCCATTAAGACAATGCAGGAAATTGCCCATAGCCATTATTTCGAGTCTTAGTTGGACAAGTCTGGCTTTTTCCGTCCCGCCAGGATCAACAGGACAACCGCAAGAATAATGATCAGACAACCTATGATCTTGGCCCAGGATAATTCCTCATGCAAAAACAAGGCTCCGCAGATTACACTGCCGATCGGCTCAAACAAGCAGAAAATGGAGGCGGTTGAAGAACCTAAGGCCTCGATTCCTTTCTGAAGCAGCACAACGGCTAAAAAAGAAGTCATCAAGGCAATCACAATCATGGTCAGATAAGAAATCACCGGCTGTTGGGTACAAAGCGAGCCGGTGAAAGAGCCGACCACAAACAAATCACAGGCCGCAAACAAAGCCAGCCAAAAAGAACACAAGAAGGGATTCAGCCGGGATAAACCTTTCTTTTCCAACAGCACCATATAAAAGGCATAAGTCATGCCGGAAGTCAGCGCCATGATCACGCCGGCTAAATTTGTGAGATTACTGAAATCCATGAAAAAGAATGTGCCGGTCAAGGCCAGGATTAACGACAGAACTTTAATTTTGCCCAATTTCTCGTGATAGAAAAAACGGCAGAACAAAGCGACGAACAGCGGGTAGAAAAAATGCAGCGTGGTGCCGGCGCCGACGCCGATATAGGAATAACTGCTGTATAAAAGCAGCGGCGTAAGACAGGATCCCATTGTTGCGACGAACAACAGGGCGAGAAACTGATCCCGCGGCAGCTTAACCGAAACCCGGCTGCGCCGCATCAGAACGAACAAAACCGGAAGCACAAACAAATTACGGAACATGACCATGGTCAGCGGATTATTGCCCCAATCATAAGTCCAACTGACGAAAACCGGCGAGATGGCAAACAAGAGAGCAGAGAGGATCGTTAAAACGATGCCTGTCGTTTTCATGACGCATTCCTTCTTCCTTTTCTCCTTTAATTATAAACCTCTGGAAAGTCAGGTGAAGCAAGATGATTGCACGAATGTTGAGGAAGTCGATTTTCATCTTGATTTTTCCATGAAATCTCTCTATAACTAAATCAGAGCCTGAAAAGGAATTCCGTCAGGACGCTCCAAAGTCATGGAGACGGGAAACGGAAAACAGGGGGGAATAATGAAACTGATTGAACAAACCAATTCACAAAAACGGGTTTTTACCGGACGGCTGATTCATGTGCGGCATGATGAAGTTACCTTGCCCGACGGGACGGAAACGATCCGTGAGGTCGTTGAACATCCCGGCGGCGTGGCGATCGCAGCGCTGACCGATCAGAATGAGCTGCTTCTCGTCGATCAATTCCGCTATGCCCAACAGCGGATCATGCGCGAAGTCCCGGCAGGCAAACGAGAACCTGGCGAGGATCCGTTAGTCACCGCGAAGCGGGAACTGCAGGAAGAAACCGGCTATACCGCTGAAACCTTTGAGTTTATGGGCGAGATGGTGCCGACCGGCGCGTATCTCGAAGAAACAATACAGATGTATTGGGCAAAGGGACTGACCTTTGTCGGTACGCATCTGGATGAAGATGAATTCCTGAACTGCGTAAAGGTGCCGTTAAAGGACGTCGTCGATCAGGTGATGCGCGGTGAGATCATCGACGGGAAAACGATCGCGATGACGCTGAAATTACAAGCTTTATTGGAGGAAGAACAATGATGAATTTCGACTGTTTTGATCAACCGTTTTCATCCAACCGCTATTCGGTGATGGCGCACAGAGGGATGGTCTGTACCGGATCGGCGCTGGCGTCGGCAGCCGGCTTGGAAATGCTGCGGCAAGGCGGCAATGCGATCGACGCGGCGGTGGCGACGGCGGCTGCCCTGACGGTCGTGGAACCGACGGCCAACGGACTGGGCAGCGACGCGTTTGCGATCGTCTGGCATAAAGGAGAATTGATCGGGCTGAATTCTTCCGGCTTTGCACCGCAGGCGATCAGTGCTGAACAGGTCAAAGCTCAGGGTCATTCGACGATGCCGACCTTCGGCTGGACGCCGGTCACGGTGCCGGGCGCGGTCAAAGCCTGGAAAAGCCTGAACGAGCGCTTTGGAAAGCTGACGCTGGCGCAATGCCTGGCCCCGGCGATCCGCTATGCCCAAGAAGGCTATCCATGTTCCCCGGTTTTAGCGCATTACTGGCAGGCGGCTTTTGACAAGTACAAAAAAGAATTTGCCGGGAAACCGGAGTTTGACGAATGGTTTGCGACGTTCGCTCCGCAGGGACAAGCGCCGCAGGCGGGGGATGTGATCACCTTGAAAAATCATGCGGAAACATTAAAAGAAATCGGCCGCACGCAGGCGGACAGCTTTTACCATGGCCCGCTTGCCGATCAGATCGACGCCTGCAGCCGCAAATATGGCGGGTACCTCCGCAAAGCGGATCTGGAAGCGTTTGAAAATGAATGGGTCACTCCGATCCGGCTGAATTACCGCGGCTATGAAATCTGTGAAATTCCGCCGAATGGGCAGGGGATCGTCGCTCTGATGGCGCTGAATATTCTGAAAGAATTCCAATTTCATGAGAAGCTGCACGTGGAAACGGTTCACCGTCAGCTGGAAGCAATGAAGATGGCGTTCAAGGATGGCTTGTTCTATATTACAGATCCGAAGGCAATGAAGGTGAAAACGGAACACCTGCTTGATCCGCAGCTGGGACGTCTGCGCGCCGCTCAGATCACGGACATTGCGCAGGATCCACAGATCAGCGAGCTGCCGCAGAGCGGAACGGTGTATTTATGCACGGCGGATGAGGAAGGCAACATGGTGTCCTATATACAGAGTAATTATATGGGCTTCGGCAGCGGCATCGTCGTTGAGGGCACCGGCATTTCCTTGCAGAACCGGGGTCATGATTTCTCGCTGGATGACAAGCATGCCAATTATTTAGAGCCGCGCAAGCGGACGTATCACACGATCATTCCGGGATTTTTGATGAAAGAGGGGAAAGCAGTCGGACCGTTCGGCGTCATGGGCGGCTATATGCAGCCGCAGGGGCATGTCCAGGTGGCAATGAACCTGATCGACTTTCATCTCAATCCGCAGATGGCGCTGGATGCGCCGCGCTGGCTGTGGGAACGGGATAACCGGATTCTCGTCGAACCGCACTTCCCGACCGCTTTAGCGAAGGCGCTGCAGAAGCGGGGACACCGGATCGAGGTTTGTCTGGATCCCGGCGTTTTCGGCAGGGGACAGATGATTCTCAGAATGGAGAACGGCACGTTGATCGGCGGGACAGAATCCCGTACCGATAGCAACATTGCCTGTTTCTGACAATGGCTTCGACATTGGAATTTGTCAGGTATGTGAGCGATCAGCTGGCTTTGGCCGGCACAATTACCTGGAAACGGATGTTCGGGGAGGTTGGCCTGTATTGCGATCAGGTGTTCTTTGCGGTGATCTGCGACGATCAGCTGTTCATTAAAATCACGCCGGAGGTGGCGGCCAGGATGCCGGATTGTCCCAAAGCGCCAGCTTATCCGGGCGCGAAGGAAAGTTTTTTGATGGAAGATCTGGATGATCGGGAAAGACTGGCACAGATCGTCCGAGCGACCTGTGACGCTTTGTCCAAGCCAAAGACCCGGCGGGCGAAAACCGCAAAATCTGAATGATGTCTAAAAATGATGTCTAAGATAGAACGGCAGGTTATGCTCTGTTCTATCTTTTTTTCTTTTTTTCCTGAATCCGGCAGTCAGTAAGCGGGGATGAACCTGTCGTCGCCGGCGGCAGTGGGTTAAAGAAGAAATTTCGGCAGAATTCGTCTTATTGGAAATTCGGTTTTGCGGTTTTGTCGTAACCGTCCGGGCTTGCGAGAGCGTCGTGCAATGCTCCTGTTGAACGGTATTGGAAGATGCGTAATTCCCATCGGGAGATAAACCGCGGAATAACTTTGACTTCTTCGCAGCACCAGACAGTACCGGAAGTAAAATAAAAGGGGACAGGGAAGCTGTGCTTTAAAAGAAAAACGAGGGAAATCCAAAACGGGAATCCCTCGCTTTCCATCCAGACAACGGATGTTCAAATCCTTAATGTTACAAGCCGTTAAGGACGATAACGTTCTTCATTATAAGCGTGCGTCAGTTTTTTGAACTGATCGTCCGGTTCTTCGTCCTGAACTTCCTGCCAATATTCCCATGGCGTCGCAGAAGGGGCGAACGGATGTCCTTTCCGAATTCGCTCCTCAACCGCTTCTTTATATTGTTTTCTTACGGGCGAAAGTGCTTCCGGATGCAGCCAGGAATGCAGACGCTGACGCAGTGTCGGCCGGGGTTCCAGCGCGGAGACCGCGATTTTTTCACTGCGGAAGTTGCCTTCCAGAGAAGGGGAATGCGTTTTCCGGATTAAGCGGATGAACCAGCGAAGTAAGAGAAAAAGCAGAAGCCCGGCGGCGATGATGAGGATCAAAGTCAGAATTCCATTGAAAAGCGGCGAAGTCGTCATTGCGGATTCTGGGTTCTGCGTGATCGTTGCTTCGCTCTGGGGCGGCTGCATCGTGACTTCTGTTCCCGTTTGATGCGCCAGAATCCAGCGGATCAGACTTTGCAGCGACAGGATGATCGCCGAGAAGACAAACGCGAAAATTTCGATCAGACGGCTTAAAATCCAGGTCAGCACCTGGCCTGCTCCCTCAGCGGCGGCAAGAATCAAAGCGCTCAGCGGCCCGATCGCCAACGTGGCCGCAAGCTGAATTCCAGCCATCTTGAGCAACAGTTTTTCCTGATCGGGATCGAGCTGGGACAGGGATGCCGGATCAGCCGGATTGAATAGTTGAGACTGCACGCGCAGGCATAACGCCGCCAGTGCCAGCAACAACGAGCTGCGGATCAGGTCCGGACTGGCGCTGACCGTATTGATGAGGATCAGGATTAAGCCGCCGATCCCCAACCGTCCCCAGGAACAATCCCGGAAATTTTCCAGCGTCAGGATCAGGCCGGTTTCCAGAATCAATCCGACGGCGGTTAACGCAATCGCCGGAATATTTTTCTGCAAGGGAAGCAGAAGCGCAAAGATCACGATGTTCAGCCACAACAGGCCAGAGCGCAGCGCTGGTTTTTTCTTGTTGGAAAGCAGCGACAGGCTCCATTGCAGGATGAAGAACAGGACACATCCCGGCAGGAAAAGCATTCCGGACAGAAACGCCTGCGCCAAGACAAGCATGATCCACAATCCGCACAGAACCTGTTGGAAGGCGATCAGATAAGGAAAGCACCGTTTCATTTTGTTCCCACCTTCCGCAGCGGCAGCGCCTGACAACGCGCCGGCAGTGTCCTGGGATCGGGCAGCGTCCAGCAGACCAGCGTGACGGCCGTGCCCTGGGCGCAGAGTTTCATCACCCATTCGCGGATGGCGTCCGTCAATGAATTGAGAATGAACAGGCAATGATGCGAGGCATCCAACAGCTGTGGATATCGCTGAAATAACCGCGTCGGTTCACCCAGCGGATAGGGTGCGGCACAAGCTAACAGATCCAGACAGCTGACCGTATGGTTCAGACTGGTATCGCACGCCGAGGTATCTGCGACGGTAAAGCGCACGACGGCATTGGTGACCAGCGCTGCAGACAGCTGTTGGCGCTGGCTCTGGTCCAGTACGGCGGCCGCGAACTGCACCGCGCTTTCCATAAATTCTGCATCATCCGCAAACAGATTCTGAATCGACTGCAGGATTAAGAAAATCGAAAATGCCGGATCGGAGGTATGATCGTATTCTTTGACATAAAACGATTGATACCGCGCCGTCGCCCGCCAGTCGATATCGCGGAAGCTGTCCTGCGGCTGGTAGGGACGCACGCCGGTATAAAAGATCGGATCCGGATAGAGCCAGCGGCGTACTGACTGCTGCCCCTGAAGACCACACGGACTGGCATCCAGCGCCGCCGGGAATTGCCGCAGGGGATGGACGACGCATAAACGCGGCGCAGCCTGCGGACCGTCCAGCTGGGTCAGATTCAGATAATCGGAAAGCGTCGTTGCGGCCCGGAATTCGCCAGCCCCACGCTGTTTCGCAGTGAATTGCAGCGTGCGGGTTTTCTTCTGGCGTCCACTCAGGGTCGTATGCAGGACAAACGCATTCGTCGCGCTTTCGCCGGTCAGGGACAGATCGGTTTCCTCGCATTCCAGAATCGCGGGAAAAGTGATCCGCACCGCGGCATGCGGCACGCTCATCCGCTTTTTATTCTCCAGAATCACCGTCAGCGTCAGCGTCTGTCCCGGTTCCAGCCGGCTGACGTCGCTGAGCAGCGTGACCGTTAACTCCCGAGCGCCGCGGCGTTCAAAATCATAGCGTCCCAGCTGGGCGAGAAACAGACCGAGGACGAAGATGAACAACAATGTCATGGGGAATCAACCCTGAAACTTTTCAACCGGAACCGGGATCTCTTCCAGAATCTGCGCCAGCACGGCTTCTGCCTGTCGGTCCGATCCGAGGCTTAATCCGCCCAGAATCAAACGATGCGCCAGCACCGGCTGGGCACAGGCTTTCAAATCATCCGGCAGCACATAATCGCGCCCCTGGATCGCGGCCGTCGCTTTCGCGCAGCGCACCCACGCCAGCGCTCCGCGGGGACTGACGCCTAATTGAATCCGCTCATGCGCCCGCGTTCTGCCTACGACCTGCAGCGCATACGCCAACAGCTCGTCATGGATCTGAACTGCGTCGACCTCACTGCGCAATGTAAGCAGCTGTTTTCCGTCGAGCACCGGCGAGAGCTGCGGCGCGGCTGCCTGAGCGCTGAGATTTTTCAGCATTCGCTGTTCCTCCTGCGGCGAAGGATAGCCGGGATGAATGCGAATCATAAACCGGTCGATCTGCGCTTCCGGCAGCGGGAAGGTTCCCTGATTTTCAATCGGGTTCTGCGTTGCGATGACAAAGAACGGCTCCGGCAGCGGATAGGTTGTACCCTCCACGCTGATCTGGTGTTCTTCCATCGCTTCCAATAAGCTTGACTGGGTGCGCGGGGCGGCGCGGTTGATCTCGTCCGCCAGCACAAGCTGGGTAAATAACGGACCCGGCCGGAATTCGAATTCCCCTTTGGCCTGATTGTAGAACTGAATGCCGATCAAATCGGACGGCATCAGATCCGGGGTAAACTGAACCCGCTTAAACGAGAGGTTCAGCGATTGGGCGACTGCTTTGGCCAGCGTCGTCTTTCCGGTGCCGGGCACGTCTTCTAACAGAATGTGGCCTCCGGCTAATAAACTCATCATGATCAGGTCGCAGCTCTGTTCGCTGCCGACCATGATCTGTTCGATATTCTTCTTTAATAAGGATGCGGCTTCCTGACATTTCATGGATATTCCTCCTGCGATTTTATTTATTTTATCACGAATTGCGTCCCGTATTTGAAAAGTCCTCTGAAAATTGACTGGGAAAATGATTGAAATTTGTAAAATTGAAATATTTCAATGAAATTAGACAAAAAGTCCCAAACTGTTCACCGCTCCTTCATTGAATCTGAAAGCATTCAATGAGATAATAAAGCCAATCGGAAATTGGTGTTTCCTGTCGCAGGAAAGGACTGATGACCAATAAGGAAGACAGGAGGCGGATGAAATGTATGAACGCATGCTGGACGGCGGGCATCGTCCCTCCACTCTGGAAATTCAAAATACGCTGGGCATGAAAGCTTGTGCTTATCTGAACCTGTTGGAAACACGGCTTGCGGATCTTTACGATCTGCGCAAAGAACTCCGCTTCCCTTTTGGCAACGATTACGGTTGGGGTGTGAAGTACAGTCACAAGGCTGTTCACTTAGTTTACGTCTTTTTTGAACAGGGAGCGTTCACCGTGATGCTTCAGATCGGCGACGCGCGCGTGCCGTTGATGAAAGAGAGCCTGTCCTCATGGAGTGAAAAGGCGCGGACTCTGTGGGAAAACCGGTATCCGTGCGGGGAGGAAGGCGGCTGGATCCGTTATCGAATTCTGGAACAAGAGGAAATTGAGGAAATAATCCGGCTGATCATGATAAAAAAAGCGCCGCCGAAAAAACGGTGAAATACCATTGGAAACCAACGATAGAAAGGGGCTGACTTATGCGAAAAGGCAATCGTTTATTACTGATTTTGACCGGCATACTGGGATTGTGCGCCGTGGTGCTGCTGCTTCTGGTCAGCGTGTTCCGGGTGGAAAGCCTGACGATTATCGAACAGAATACCGAATTGATCTATCAGAGCAGTTCGGCGGAAATGATGGGCTTTGAATTCAGTTATTTAAGCGCTCAGGACGAACCGAAAACCGTCGCAACGATGCGCTTTGTCGCCAGGGATTTTCCGGTCTATGTGATCGGGCGCACGACGCAGAGCTTCGGTCCGTTTGAAGTGACGACGGTGCAGGCGGTCATCGCGCCGATGGACACGGAGTGGCCGGAAAGCGGCGGGCTGGACTTGTCCGACGCGATCCTGACGTTCACCGACGGCAGTGAGGAACAGATCCGGCTGGGCAAGCTGAAGCTGGTGCCGAAAGAAAAAAATGAAGGTCCGTATGAAATTACGGAAATGACGTCCAAGGATGACGGAAGCTTTACGATTCGGTTAAACGCGACGAAAATGCTGCATTTTGCCAGTATTTCCAGTACGACCACGGAAAATGTGCTGGATGTGCTGGAATTGATTATCAACGACAAGCCGGTGGAGGAATGGAAAGGGTTGCTTGTGCCGCAGGGCGAGATCGTGATTCAGGGCAGCTTTAAGGACAAAACGGTCGATCCGCTGCAATCCATGCGGCTCAGCCCGACGATGGTTCTGGAAGATGAAAAAGGCAATCCGTTCGATCTTCAGTTTTCCACCCAGCGCAAGCGGCAGGAAGGGTTTAACGTCTTCAACCTGTTGTCGACCACGCGGAAGGGAGGCAGCGAATGAAAAAGGGAATGCTTCTGATTTTCTGGGGCCTGATGTTTCTGACCCTGACGATCGTAAAACTGCCTTGGGAAGGGCTGGTTTGGGGTTTTAATATGATCGGCTACGGCTTGTGCGCAGCAGGCATGCTGATGAGCTTCAGAGCCAGCGAAATCCGCGCGTTTCTGATCTCCGGCGTCGGTCTTTTAGGCGCGATGATTTGCTGCCTGTTGTCGTTGGCGGCCAGTCTGCCGCTGCGGTACAGCGGCATTCTGATGCTGGTATGCCGGATCTTTGAACTGTTCGGCTTTGCGAAAATGTTTGAAGGGTGCTGGCGGCAGTTCCGCCGTCGCCGGCTGCGGGAAAAAGCGAAGGAAACGGATCTCCGCATGAAAATCTACATGCTGGCGTTCACGTTATGCGCCATCGCCGAGGCGGCCTGTTGGTTCATCGGCGCGGCCTGGGCCTCGCAGATCGTCCAGCTGATCATCCGGCTGGTTTACGGCATGTTGATGGCGTGCGTTATGCTGTATTCGGAAAGCGACTCGCTGCTGCCGCGCGAGGAAGAATCGAGAATTTGAATTTGATCAGAAAACCGGTTCGCCGGTTTTTTGTCCTTTTGGCGAGTGGAAATTGAAAAAATGATAAAACGGAATCGCACGATTAGGGAAGTGTGTTTTCAGATGTGAAGAAAGAGCTTCTGATTTCATTCGGATGATTCGATTTTATAAAAGAAGCGTTAGCAAGTTGATTAGACAGTTTATCTTACAAATATCAATATGATTTTTTCCAGAATCCTACTTAACCAGACGATTGGGAAAACAATCGTTTTCTTCCTCTTTATAAGTTCATAAAATCTGTTATAATAGTAAACGTTTTGAGAGAAGAAATGTCAGTCGCAATCCCCTGACAATAAACAAAACACGAAAGGAATTCAATAAGATAATGAAAAACAAAACTTTAATTCGTTTTTGTATCAGCGCGGTGATCGCCGCGTTGTACGCCGCCGTTTCTCTGGCATTAGCGCCGCTTTCATTCGGACCGGTTCAGATCCGGATCGCGGAAGCGATGACGCTGCTTCCGGTTTTATTCCCGGAGGCGATTGCCGGCGTGACGCTGGGCTGTTTTCTGACCAACTTGATCGGCGCGATCATGGGCGTCAATTTGTTAGGCTTTTTTGATGTGCTGGCGGGGACGCTGGCGACTTTCCTGGCCGCTCTTCTGACCTGGAAGTTCCGCAAGCTCTGCGTCAAAGGACTGCCGCTCGTTTCAGCGCTGATGCCAGTGCTGTTCAACGCCGTGATCGTGGGCGCGGAATTGGCGTATGTTCTCTATCCAACCGCTTTGGTTACCGGCTTTATGATCAATGCGCTGGAAGTCGGTTTTGGCGAGCTGATCGCCTGCTTCGTTCTGGGCTTGCCGTTAGTCAAAGCGCTGGATAAAGCGCAGGTGGCCAGGCGCTTCGGATTATAAAGGTAAGATTGACTCTGTTGAAAAGACCTCTCAAGACAGACTGCTAAAGGGATTTCGGACGCTTTCGGGCGTCTTTTTTTGTACCATTCCTGATAACCACTTTTTAATTCTTCTAATTTCATGAAAGACCTTGCCTTCCTTCCCCTCTATCCTTTACAATGAGGGGAAAGAAGGAATGTAAGAATTACGGGGTGAAAGAATGGGCCGGGAAAGAAGGCAAAGGAAGAAACAACATCATTGGACAAGAACGCTCACGGTCATGATGATCGGGATTTTGCTTTGCGGCTGCAGCGTGAAGCCGACATCGGATGTGCCGATGCCTTCGTTGGTGCCAACGCCGACAGCGAATGAAGAAACTCTATTACGGCAGTTCCTGAATGATAAAGGTGTGATGGATCGCCTGAATGCAGCCTGGTATGATTTTAGTCATCAATATGAACTGGACATCACTGAAGCGGCATGGGTCTTTACAGATACATTGGGTCAAGGAGATATTGTCGTCAATCTAATTAATTCTGAAATCACTTTTGGTTTTCCTGATGTGACGATCGAATACAAAAAGAAAGATCGCGTTATTAAAACAGCAGTATTTTCAGCGCAGCTTATGATGAATTTGGAGAGCTCTGATTCTGTTTGGCAATCGGAAATCGTTACAGAAGACCATCAGCGGTTCCTCATTCAATTCGACCCGCAAACTTTGGAGATTCAAGACGCAGAATTGAATTCTAAGACGTTAGGGAAGAAAATGAATTTTGCACCATCGCTTTATGGTCAGTGTTTGAGTTATTTTAAACGATATTGGAATCAATCGCTGACTCAGCGCACTCTGATTCAACAAATGGTGGCAGTCGCTGCTGAAATTAAACCAGGAATGAATCTGAATGAACTGGCAGAAAACTTTGCTATACTTTATGACC
>NZ_CFQZWI010000046.1:0-21782 GCF_986127675.1 Holdemania sp.
ATCACGTAATCCAGCAGGAGCCTGAATGTCTGACGCTGCTGCACCCGTCGCGGATGGGCAGGCCATGGCAGTATTGCTGCGGAGCCGGGGTGGCGCTGCAGCTGTCGATGGCGATGACGGGTCCGCGCAAACGTCCGATCATGCTGGCGGCGATCGCGACGATTGCCGATATGATGCCGCTGTGGGAAGAAAACCGGATTCTGGTGCGGCTGGGACTGAAATATCTTAACGAACGCCAGTTTACGGCGATCGAAGCGCTCAATGAAAAGAAATGCGAGCTGTGGACGGAGAAAGAAGTCGCCTACCAGATCGTGCCGAAGCTCAACGCTGCTGGCCGGCTGGCCGAGCTGTGCAATATCAACAACATCGTGCGCTATCTGCTGCTGGAAGATCCGGCACAGATCGAATCCGCGGCGGCGCAGATCCGCCAGATTAATCAGAAGCGCCGCCAGATGAGCGACAAGATGACCAAAACGGCGATGGAACAGATGCATCCTGAGGATCCTTTCCATGTGATTGCGGACGGGGAATTCCACGAAGGCATCGTCGGTCTGGTCGCGGGCCGGATCATGAACGAAACGCATCGGCCGACGCTGGTGCTGGCGCCCAGCGCTCAGGGCTACAAAGGTTCGGTGCGCAGCGTACCGGGTTTGGATATCCAGACCTTCTTTGAGGATCTGCGCGGGTATCTGATCCAGTTTGGCGGCCATGCTCAGGCAGCCGGCATCGAAGTCGCGGCGGATCAGCTGGAACCGTTGAGGCAGGCGATCCTGGCTAAAATGAAAACGCTGAATTTAGCGCTGCAGGAGCCGACGCTGCAGGTATTGCCGGTCAGCGCTCAGGAAATCAATCTGACGGCGCTGCATGAGCTGGATCAGTTGGCTCCGTTTGGGCAGCAGTTTGAGCCGGTGACCTTTGAGGTCAGCGGGCTGACGATTCTGCAATACGCCAAAATGAAAGAAGTTTATCCTAAATGGCAGACGACCAACGGCGTCGATCTGATCGACGCGATCAGCTTTAACCGGGAACTGGACAATCCGCATCCGGTCAGCTGGATCGGTCAGCTGCAGATCAACCGCTTCCGCGGGCGGGAAAAGTGCTCGATTCTTGTGGAAACTGTTGAATAAAACAGTTCAATTTGATAAAAATTTGTTATAATAACGGTATTATAGGAGGCATCCATCCATGGACTTTAAAAAATATATTGCTTCAATTCCTGATTTCCCGCAGCCGGGCGTGCTGTTCCGCGATATTACGCCGCTGATGAGCAACGGCGAAGCGTTCCACGCGGCGACATCAGAAATTCAGAAGTTTGCCGAACAGGTCGGCGCGGAAGTGATCGCAGGGCCAGAATCCCGCGGCTTCATCTTCGGCTGTCCGGTGGCCGCGAATCTGCATATCGGCTTTGTGCCGGTCCGCAAGCCGGGCAAGCTGCCGCGTGAAACGATCAGCTACCGCTACGATCTGGAATATGGATCCAACGAACTGCACATGCACAAGGACGCGATCAAGCCGGGGCAGAAAGTGCTGATCGTCGACGATCTCTTGGCGACCGGCGGCACCGTTCAGGCCACGATTAAAATGATCGAAGAACTGGGCGGCGTGGTTGTCGGCTGTGCGTTTCTGATCGAGCTGGAAGGCTTGAAAGGGCGCGAGGCGCTGGCGGGCTACGAAGTCTTTACGTTGATGTCCTACGAATAAGCCGAAGAGGATTCTCTTCGGTTTTTCTCAAAAAAGGGGGAATGGGTTGTGGATAAAGGGAATACGATGATCACGCTGGATGAGCTGATGAATGAGGTGAAGACCTACATCCAGGAGCCGGACAGCCTGGCTCTGATCGAAAGGGCGTACCGCTATGCGCAGGAACACCATCAGGGGCAATTCCGCCGCAGCGGGGAACCGTATATGATCCACGCCGCCCAGGTGGGTTATATCCTGGCGACGATGAAGGTCGGACCGCGGACGATCTGCGCGGGGCTTCTGCACGACGTGCTGGAGGACTGCGGCGTTTCGGCCGAGCAGATGAGCGCGGATTTCGACGAGGAAATCACGATGCTGGTGGAAGGGGTCACCAAGATCGGCAATCTGAAATTTAAGGACGAGAAGGAATATCAGGCGGCGAATCATCGTAAGATCTTTATCGCGATGGCCAACGATATCCGCGTAATCGTGATCAAGCTGGTCGACCGGCTGCACAACATGCGCACGCTGCAGTACATGCCGCCGCAAAAGCAGCAGAAGATCGCGGCGGAAACGCTGCAGGTCTACGCGCCGATCGCCCACCGCTTAGGTATCAGCGAGATCAAAAACGAATTGGAGGATCTCAGCTTTTACTATCTCGACCGCGAGAAATACTATGAGATCGCACATCTGGTCGAAGAGAAAAAGGCGATGCGGGACGAGCAGGTCAAGCACATGATCCGCGACATTTCTGAAATGCTGCAGGAAAAAAACATCGAATTCCGGATTTTCGGCCGCAGTAAGCATCTTTACAGCATCTACAAAAAGATGAAGACGAAGAACAAACGGTTTGAGGAAATCCTCGATTTGTTAGCGATCCGGATCGTTACTCAGACCAAGCTGAACTGTTATGAAATCCTCGGCTATATCCACGCCGCTTACCGCCCGATTCCCGGTCGCTTGAAGGACTATATCGCGGTGCCGAAATCGAACATGTACCAGTCGCTGCACACGACGATCGTCGGCGATGAAGGGCGCATTTTTGAGATTCAGATCCGCACCGAGGAGATGGACAGTATCGCCGAGATGGGCATTGCGGCGCACTGGCGCTACAAGGAAGGCACGAAGTATGATCCGCATAAGGAACAGCGTGAAATCGAACAGAAGCTGTCGTGGTTCCGTGATCTGTCGGCGCTGACCGGCGATCTCAGCGATGATCCCAACGAATACATGGATACGCTGCAGAAGGATATCTTTGAGGCGAACGTCTATGTCATGACGCCGAAAGGGCGGGTCATCGAGCTGCCTAACGGCTCCACGCCGATTGACTTCGCCTACCGTGTGCATACCGAGGTCGGCCATTCCACCGTCGGCGCGATGGTTAACGAAACGCTGGTGCCGCTGAACACGCCGTTAAAGACCGGCGACGTCGTGCAGATCAAGACGTCCAAGCAGTCCGCGGGCCCAAGCGAGGACTGGCTGAAATTTGTCAAGACCAACCATGCGAAAAACAAGATCCGCGGCTTTCTGCAGAAGAAGGAAGTCGAGAAGAAACAGGAGTTTATCGAACGGGGCGAACAGATCATCCGCGACGAGCTGAAAAAACGCGGCTATCCGGAAAAGGATTATTTTGAACGGAAAAAGATTGAAAGCATTCTGACGGCGTTTCAGGTCGGCTCCTATACCGATCTGATGTACGGGATCGCCGTGAAGTCGATCTCGGTGATCAGCGTCATTGAAAAGCTGACAAATCAGAAAAAACCGATCATTCTGGATAATGAAACGGTCAGCCGGTCGTTTTCTCCAGCCCGCAAAGCGCCGAGCAAATCCGGGATTATCGTGCCGGGCATCGAGTCGATGATGATTTCGCTGGCCGGCTGCTGCAGCCCGATCCCGGGCGATGAAATCGTCGGTTATATCTCCAAGGGCAACGGCGTCAAGGTTCACCGCCGGGATTGTCCGAACGTCGCCAACGAGAAATCGCGGCTGATCGACGTGGAATGGGACGACCGCCGCGAACCGCGCAAATATGAAGCGACGATTCAGATTTACAGCCACGACCGCAATTTCCTGTTAACTGATTTGATGACGGTCATCTCGCAATGCAAGGCATCGCTGCAGAATATCAATTCCTCCGTCAATCAGGAAGAATTGACGGTATCGACAAAAATCATGCTGCTGGTCGATGATTACGATCATTTAAAAACGCTGATCGCCAATCTGAAAAAGGTGAACAGCGTGGTCAGCGTGGAACGGGTAATCCAGTAAAGGAGGACTTCATACATGAAACTCAGTACGAAATGTTTACTGACAACTTTCGGCGCCGCCGCTGCGGTGGGAACGGCGTATGCCGTGCAGCGCAAGGCTAATCAGCGAAAGCAGCGTTTTGATCAAGACGCCGGGTTTGAGCTGAAGGAATACCGGATGATCAATGGGATTCAACAGTATCTGGTGCACCGCACGGAGAACGATGAAAATCCGGTGCTGTTAGTTCTGCACGGCGGGCCGGGCGAATCCGCGATGCCGACGCGCTATCTGTATCAGCGCGAATGGGAAAAGTATTTCACGGTGGTGAATTGGGATCAGCGGCTGTGCGGCAAGACGCTGCAGATCAACGCCGATCAGAAGGAGGAGCTGGCTTCTTCGCTGACGCTGGATCAGCTGATCGAGGACACGCGTGAGATCTGCGATGTGCTGCGTGCGCAATATCATCAGGATAAGATTTTCATTCTCGGTCATTCCTGGGGCAGCGTGCTGGGCACGATGTTTGTTCGCAAGTATCCTGACCGCGTGAAAGCTTACGTCGGCGTCGGTCAGGTCGTCAGTATGCGGCGCAACGAAGAAACCGGCTATCAGAAAGTGCTGCAGAAAGCGCGGATCGCCGGAGCGGATCACGACGTCCAACGGCTGTTGGCACTGACGCCGTATCCCCAAACGCAATTTGATCAGGAAATGATGGATAAAATGATGGCCGTGCGCAGGCTGCAGCGGAAATATCATCTCGCTGCTCCAATCTCGCTGAAAGCTCTGTGGCAAATGCTGGTGGCGCCCGATGTCAACCCTGGCGAGTTCTCAGTCTACTTCAACCTTGATTTCAAGCTGCAGCTGCCGTTGCTTCAGGAACTGATGAGCTTTGATCTGGAAGCACTGGATCGGCATTACGAAGTCCCAGTGTACTATTTGTTAGGCGATCAGGACTGGCAGACGCCGTATCCGATCGCGCAGGAATACTTCGCGGGGATCGAAGCGCCGCGGAAGCAGCTGATCCTGATTCCGAATGCCGGACATAATACGATGATCGACCAGCCGGAGTTTTTCCTCAATGCGCTGCGCGCCGTCTTGTTAGCGTAGTCTTCATTTTTTATAAAAGGATGTGGGAAGCCATGTCCTTTTTTACAGGTAAAAGTAAAGAAGAAAGTTTGTTGCCAAGGGACAGATCACATTACGGGTTATGCTTCGGTTTCAAGACTGCCGCCGCAACCAGAAGAGTGCTTGATCTTCTGATGAAATTTCAGTTAAATCCGGCGATTGAAACTATAAGTCAGGCTCGAAACTTGGTAAAGGAAAGTTGGCAGGAAATCTCTTTTTTTGCCATGATCCGCTTCAAGGATCCCTGATCGCGCTGCCGCCTGCGGGGACCCGCGTTTGGGAAAATACGAAAAAAGCTCTCGAATGAGAGCTTTATTTACATATGGCGGAGAAAGAGGGAGTCGAACCCCCGCAGGCTTTCACCTCTGCCAGTTTTCGAAACTGGTCCCTTCGGCCACTTGGGTATTTCTCCGTGTGCCTTCTTATTATACAAAATTCTTTTCAAAAAATCGAGTCCTAAATGAAAAGAAATGCAAAAAAATTCAAAGGCGTTCAAAATGACGATGAATCGATTCCCTTCTCATTCAGATCACTTCATAGAAGATCGTTAATAAAATACTCAACGTCAGAAGCAGGCCGGCCAGCTTTAACACGAAGTGTCCGCTGTCTTTCCGCCGTGCTTTCTGTTTCTGCGCGTAATCGAAATACCGCTGCGGCTGCGTTTCGGGATGGCGCATCAACAGGTTCTTCGCCGACGAAAACGAATAGGACAGAAAATCAAAATAACCACCGTGAATCAAAAACTCCACCAGTCCCACGACAAGCAGAACCAGACTGAGGATCGACAGAACGTCGATAAACATCAATAACGGATTGTCAGAAAAAAAGGCGCACCCGGCGCTGAAAATCAACGCCGCCAAAGTGAAGCTCAATAAAGATTTAAGATTTTTTTTCATACGCTACCTCGGGGGCTATTATATCAAATCCCGCACGAAAGATGAAACTAATTTCACAAAATTGTCATATTTCATTCCAAATTTTTAAGGATATCATTCGCAACATTGGTACGATTTTTAGTCAATGCAGTAAAATTAAAGGTTTCATTTTTTCCATGATTGAAAATTGATTTTGAAAGGAATATACTAAGTGGCGTGCTTTAAACAAGGAGGGAGGTCGTGCTATGGAATCTGAGATCCTGGATCTGATTCAAGCGGATCAGAAGACGCGAAAAGCGGTAGAAGAAGCGCATCGGATGAAATTTGAGCTGAAGCGGAAAATTGCCGATACGGAAAAGCAGATCAGCGAAGACGCGTGGAAAGAAGTTCATCAGCGGGTCGACGCAAAAAAAGCCGAGCTGGATTATCAGATCAGCCAGGTGGAATCCGAGAATTTGAAGGAATATGAGCAGGAGCTGAAGCGGCTTCAGGCTCATTATCTGGAGAAAAAAGAGGAATGGCAGAAAGAACTGGTTCGCCGTTGCCTGGAAATTTGAACGTCCAGCATACGACCTAGTTAAAAAGGAGGGGTGCCATGGGAACCGCATCGAATGCAGCAATGGCGACCAAAGCCAAGGCGATGTTTGGAAAACGGCTGACGGCTTCGGATTACCAGCAGCTGCTGCAGAAGAAATCAATTCCGGAAATCGCTTCTTATCTTAAAAACGAAACGCTGTTTCGGGAAGCGCTGGAAGGATACAGTGAAACCGGGCTGCACCGCGGTCAGCTGGAAATGCTGATCCGGCGCGATCTGGGAACCCGGCTGTCCCGGCTTTTACGGTATGCCAGTACCAGTGGGGATAAGTTTTATCGCTACGGCATCATGATGAGCGAGGTTGAGCAGATCATGGCCTGCATCCGCGCCTTTAATGATGAGGACAACTACAAGATGATCGGCGAGCTGCCGCTGTATATCGAAAAGAGTACGTCGTTCGATATCCGGGCGCTGGCTCAGGTGCGCGATTTCAATGCGCTGCTGGAAGTGCTGGATAAAACGCCGTATGCCGATCTGATCCGTCCATTCTCCGTGACGGACATGGAGGAGTTTGATTATACGGCCTGCGAAAGCGTCCTGCAGAAGTATTTCTATGATCAGGTCATGAAGATCGTCGATCAGGAGTTCAGCGGCAAGGTGAAAAAGGAGATCCGGGAGATTTTCCTGACCCAGATCGAATTGGACAACATCACGCGGATCTATCGTTCCAAACGGTATTTCAACGCGACGCCCGCGCAGATCAAAAAAGTCATCAATCCGGTTTACCTGCGGATACCGAAGCGGGAATTGGAGGATATGATCGATCACTGCAACGCTGAGGAATTCATGGAACGGCTGGCCCGTTCCGCCTATCACAACTATCTGGATTCCTCCAACTTCGCGTACATTGAATATCACGCGCAGTCGATCAATTATAACCTGAACAAGCGGCACATGATGTTTTCGACCAATCCGGACATCGTGCTGATCGCGTATCTGGTATTGTCGGAAACGGAAATTCAAAACGTCGTTGATATTATCGAGGGTGTCCGCTATGGAATCCCGGCCGATAAGATTAACCGGCTGTTGATTTATTAAGAAGAAAGGGGGAGCTTATGTCAATCGTAAAAATGAAGCTGGCGACGGTGCATGCCGGAGCCGATCAGTTTCAGGACGTGCTGAAACGCTGCGTATCCTGCGCTCAGTTCCATCCGGAACCGGCGGCGCATCTGATCAACGATGAGAACGGCGGCAAGGCGCTGCAGGACGAAAATGTCTACAACGAATACCTGAACCAGCTGAAAAATATTGGCCATAGCGTCGGTTTCGAGCTGAAAGCCGGACCGGTCAGCCGCAGCTATGAAGAAGCGGAAATTGAAGCGTTTATCAAGGAAGTCAACGAGCAGTTTGCGATGATCGCGGATACGCACGAGCTGATGACCTTGACGGGCAACGATGAAATCGCTTTGGAAAAAGTGCGGAGCTATGGATTTGAGGCGATGCATGAGTGCCAGTATATTTCGTTCGGAATGGGCCGTCTGCCGGCGGAAAGCTTCAAAAAGCTGAGCCTGATCGAAAAGAAGAACTTCGTCGTTGAGGAGCTGCATAAAAGCGGCCAGTACGTCTGGATCCTGTATGCGACGTCCAACACCTTCGTTAAAGAAGTCAGAAAATGTATGGAAAGCCTGTTCATTGAGGAAATTCCAATTCCACGCATCGACGGAAAGAAAATCCTGGAACAGTATAAGGAAAAGCTGACGGAGGTTTATTCCTATTGTGCGTATACCAGCGAAATCCGTAAGCTGTACCGCTATGTCGTGCAGGTGCAGGACGACTATCAGCTGGCTGGCTTTGTGCCGGCAAAAACAGCGGATCAGTTTGTCCGGCTGTTTGACGGGCTGAATGTCCGCGTTGATCTGGCTGAACCGGAAACGGCGCCGCAGCTGGTGCCGCCGACGATGCTGCACAACGTCTGGCTGTTCCGTCCGTTCGAGATGTTCGTCGAGATGTATGGTCTGCCGAATTATCATGACCTGGATCCGACGCCGTTTGTGGCCGTCACGTTCTGCCTGTTGTTCGGCATCATGTTCGGCGATCTCGGTCAGGGCGCGCTGCTTCTGATCGGCGGTCTGCTGCTGGAAAAAATCAAGCATAACCGGCTGGCCGGCATCGTCGGCCGGGCGGGATTGACGTCGATGATCTTCGGCTTCCTGTTCGGATCAGTCTTCGGCGTGGAAACACTGCTCAATCCAGTGCATCAGAGCCTGTTCGGCGTTCGCGAGAAGCTGTTTGAGGTCATGGACGCCAGCGCGACGATGCCGTTATTGATCGGCGCGGTTGCGATCGGCGCAGTGCTGATCCTGATGACGATGATCATCAATATCTATCTGAATATCAAGCGCAAAGAGATGGCGGAAGCGCTGTTCTCGCAGAACGGCGTGGCCGGATTTATTTTCTACGGCTATATCATTCTGTTTTTGATCGGCATGTTCATGCCGGATATGCTGCCGTTTAATCCGGGAAGCAAGCCGCTCATGATTTTGTTCATCGGCGTGCCGGTCGTCCTGTTCTTCATGAAGGAACCGTTAAACGGCTTAATGAAGGGCGAGGGGCTGACGCCGCATCAGGGCTGGGGCAACTTCGTGCTGGAAGAAGTGTTTGAAGTGCTGGAAATCATCCTGAGCTTCGTCACCAATTCCCTGTCTTACCTGCGTGTCGGCGGCTTCGTTCTGAGCCATGCCGGCATGATGCTCGTCGTCATGACGCTGGTCAAAATGACCGGCAACGCCGGACCGGTCGTCTTCGTGCTGGGCAACTTGTTTGTCATGGGCTTAGAAGGTCTGATCGTCGGCATTCAGACATTGCGTCTGGAATATTATGAAATGTTCAGCCGCTACTTTGTCGGCAACGGGAAGAAATTTACGATGATCTCATCGGAAAATGCATAAGGAGGAAAATAAACCATGTTAACATTACTTGAAATGCTGCTGCCTTTGATCGCCGTGATCCTGGTGATCGCTCCGCTGTTCTTCATCTACAAAAAGGGCGCTTCCGCTGAAAACCTGAAAACCAAGCTGATCGCGCAGATCTGCGTCTTCGGCGGCGTCTTCGTCTTAGCTGTCCTGTTCCAGTTCGGCGGCGTCCATGCGCTGGCGGAAGGTACGGCGGCCGCCAATTCCATCACCGGCACTTTAGCTCAGGGGATGGGCTTTATTGCAGCGGCGCTGGCGACGGGCTGTTCGGCAATCGGCGCCGGCTGGGCGGTGGCTTCCGCGGCTCCGGCAGCGATCGGAGCGATCTCGGAGAATTCGGAAAACTTTGGTAAGGCGATCATCTTCGTCGCGTTGGGCGAAGGTGTTGCGATCTACGGTCTGCTGATTTCCATCCTGATCATCAATAAGCTGTAAGATCGGGGATTGTCATGAAACTTTATTTGATCAGTGACAATATTGATACCCAGATGGGCATGCGCTTAGCCGGGGTCGAAGGCGTCGTGGTCCACGAACGGGACGAGGTGCTGGCCGCTTTGAACAAAGCGATTGAAAACCCCGAGATCGCGATCGTGTTAATGACGACGAAAATCGTCAACACCTGCCCGGACGTGGTATCCGATTACAAGCTGCGGCTGTCCAAGCCGCTGCTGGTCGAAATTCCAGATCGTCACGGGTCAGCCAAAATCGGAGAAACGATCGACCGCTACATCAGCGAAGCGATCGGCATCAAATTGTGAGGTGAAAACAATGGCAGAGAAGACAGAAGCGCTCACGGCTATCCTGGAGGACATTCAGGATCAGGCCGGCTTGGTTACCGATCAGATTCATTCTGAGGTGCAGCAGCTGCAGGACGAGGAGATTCATTTCTTCACGGAATCGCTGCATAAGGAAACCGGGCACTACGAAGAAAAAGAAATCAGCGAGCTGGAGCTGCTGCAAGCCACGAAGACCTCCCAAGCCAAGCTGAAAATCAAGCGGGATCTGCTGGCGCAGCGCCAGGCGATGGCCGCGGAACTGTTTGACCACGTGGCTGACGAGCTGAAAGCGTTCGTGGCTTCCTCCGCTTACGCGGATTTACTCGAAAAGAAGCTGGATAAGCACGCGAAGATCGCCGGCAAGGCCGGAACGTTCATCGTGCGCGAACAGGACGAAGCGCTGATGCGCGAAATCTTAAAGCGCAAGGGCTTTTCTCAGTCGGTGGAAACAGCGTATCTGGAATTTGGCGGATGGCGCTTTATGTGTCCGTCAGAGGGCTTTGAGATCGACGAAACGCTGGACAACGCATTAAGAAATCAGAAAGAGTGGTTCCAGAACAATTCCGGATTCACATTGTAATACGACAAAAACCGAGGTGAAGACATTGAATAACAATTTGATCTATTCAATCAACGGACCGGTTGTCACCGTCAAGGATTCCAAAGACTTTTCCATGCAGGAGATGGTCTTTGTCGGCAATAAGGAAATGATGGGGGAAGTCATCGGCATTGATGAACAGTACACGACGATTCAGGTGTACGAATCCACCACGGGTCTGAAACCGGGCGAACCGGTTCGGCCTTCCGGATCTCTGTTGTCTGCGACGCTGGGGCCGGGAATTCTGAAAAATATCTTCGACGGCATCGAACGTCCGTTAAAAGAGCTGATGGAAACCGAAGGCGCGTTCATTGCCGCCGGAACGACGGTTTCCCCGCTGGATGAAGAAAAACTGTGGGACGTGACGATGCAGGTCAAGCTGCACGACCGTTTGCGTCCGGGACAGATCTACGCGACCTGCCCGGAAACCGAGCTGATCGAGCATCGCTGCATGCTCAGTCCGATGCTTCCGGAAGGCGAGGTCATTTTCGTCGCTGAAAACGGTCAATTTCATATCAACGACGAGATCGTGCGGATCCGTGACGATCAGGGCGAAGAACATGCGCTGACGCTCACTCAGAAATGGCCGATCCGCAATCCGCGGCCGGTCGGCTATCGCAAGCCGATCACCCGTCCGCTGATCACCGGTCAGCGCGTCATCGACACGCTGTTCCCGATCGCCAAGGGCGGCGCAGCCGCCATTCCGGGCGGGTTTGGCTCGGGCAAGACGATGACCCAGCATCAGCTGGCGAAATGGTGCGACGCCGACATCATCGTGTATGTCGGCTGCGGCGAGCGCGGTAACGAAATGACTCAGGTTCTGGAGGAATTCACGGACCTGATCGACCCGAAAAGCAACAAGCCGCTGCTGGCGCGGACAGTCTTGATCGCCAATACGTCCAACATGCCGGTCGCGGCGCGTGAAGCGAGCATTTACACCGGCATCACGCTGGCGGAATATTACCGCGATATGGGCTATCACGTCGCGATCATGGCCGACTCCACCAGCCGGTGGGCGGAAGCGCTGCGTGAAATTTCTGGACGTCTGGAAGAAATGCCGGCGGAAGAAGGCTTCCCGGCGTATCTGCCGTCGCGGATCTCGCAGTTCTATGAACGTGCGGGCTATATCGAAACCTTAAACGGAGCCGAGGGTTCCGTCACGATTATCGGCGCAGTCTCGCCGCAGGGCGCGGACTTCTCCGAGCCGGTCACCCAGAATACCAAGCGGTTTGTGCGCTGCTTCTGGGCGCTGGATAAGTCGCTGGCATATGCCCGTCACTATCCGGCGATCAACTGGAACGACAGCTATTCCGAATATCTGGACGATCTGGCACGCTGGTACGACAAGAACGTCGACCATGAATTCAACGCGCTGCGTCAGGAAATTCAGGCGATCCTGCATGAAGAGAATCAGCTGATGGAAATCGTCAAGCTGATCGGCTCCGACGTGCTGCCGGAAGATCAGAAGCTGACGATGGAAATCGCCAAAGTGATCCGCGTCGGCTATCTGCAGCAGAATGCTTACCATCCAGCCGATACCTACGTGCCGTTTGAGAAGCAGTTCAAGATGCTGAAGATTATCTCGTATCTCAACGCACAGGCCAAAAAGCTGGTGGCCAGGCGGATTCCGGTATCGCTGATTGCCAAGACCGGAATTATCGACAAGGTCGTCAAGATTAAATACGACGTGCCGAATGATCAGCTGGAGCTTCTGGACGGTTATTTTGAGATGATCGATCAGGCTCTGGCCCAGGTGGAATAGGAGGAGAAAACAGATGAGCGTTCAATTAATGGGTTTGAATGAAATCAACGGTTCTCTTGTTGCCCTGGACAACGTCGAGGACGTCAGCAATGAAGAAATGGTTGAAATTGAGCTGACCGACGGCTCCGTGCGCAGCGGCCGTGTCGTCCAGATCGAGGGCCGACGCGCGATCATTCAGGTGTTTGAAGGCACGACCGGATTATCCAAAATCAACAACAAGACCCGTCTGTTAGGTCATCCGATGGAGCTGGCGGTGTCCCAGGAAATTCTGGGCCGGATCTTCAACGGCGCGGGCGAGCCGATCGACGGTTTGGGCGAGGTGTACGCGGAGAAGCGTCTGGATATCAACGGTCAGCCGCTCAATCCCGTTGCCCGGAAATATCCGCGCAATTATATCAACACCGGAATTTCTGCGATTGACGGTTTAAACACGCTGATCCGCGGGCAGAAGCTGCCGATTTTTTCCGGCTCCGGTATGCCGCATGACAAGCTGGCCGTTCAGATCGTCCGGCAGGCGCAGCTGGCCGAGGGTGATGGGAAGAACTTCGGCATCGTGTTCGGCGCGATGGGCGTCAAGAACGACGTCGCCGATTACTTCAAGCGCAGCTTTGAGGAAACCGGCGTCATGGAAAAGGTCGTCATGTTCATCAATCTGTCCAACGATCCGATTATCGAACGGACGCTGACCCCGCGCTGTGCTTTGACGGCCGCGGAGTATCTGGCGTTTGAAAAGAACATGCACATTCTGGTCATCTTAACGGATATGACCTCATATTGTGAGGCGCTGCGTGAAGTGTCCAGTTCCAAGGGCGAGATTCCGGGCCGTAAGGGATATCCGGGATATCTGTACTCCGATCTGGCTTCGCTGTATGAAAGAGCGGGGATTGTCGAGGGCGTGGAAGGCTCAGTCACGCAGATTCCGATCCTGACGATGCCCAACGACGACATCACCCATCCGATTCCGGACTTAACGGGCTATATCACCGAGGGCCAGATCGTACTGGACCGCTCGCTGCATCAGACCGGGATTTATCCGCCGATCGGCGTGTTGGCTTCCTTGTCCCGTCTGATGAAAGACGGCATCGGCGAAGGCTATACCCGCAAGGATCATGCCGACGTGTCCAACCAGCTGTTCGCCTGCTATGCCAAGGTGCAGGACGCGCGCTCGCTGGCTTCGGTTATCGGCGAGGATGAGCTGTCGGATATGGATAAGAAATACATGGCGTTCGGCCGGCTGTTTGAGAAGGTCTTCGTCGGTCAGGGCTTTGATTCCAAGCGTTCGATCAACGAAACGCTGGATCTGGGCTGGGCGCTGTTGTCCACGCTGCCGATCGAAGCGCTGGATCGTCTGGATCCGGAAGTCATCAAGGGAAATTACGATCCGAAGCGGGCCGCGCGGATGCTGAATCTAAGCGGTCAGGAGTAGGCTTATGGAAAACAAGGTATTCCCGACCAAGGGCAACCTGATCGCGTCCAAAAAGTCGCTGGCGCTGGCCCGGATGGGCTATGATCTGCTGGACCGCAAACGGAACGTGCTGATCCGCGAAATGATGCAGTTAGTCGATAAAGTTAAAATGCTGCGTGACGAGATTACCCAGAGCTATGCGACGGCGTATTATCTTCTGCAGCAGGCCAACGTCTCAACCGGCATTATCTCCGATATCGCCGCCAGCGTGCATGTCGAAACCGGCGTGCATGTCACCTACCGCTCAGTCATGGGCGTTGAGGTGCCGTCCGTCAGCATCGAACCGTCGGAAACGAAAATGGAGTATGGCTTTGAAGGCACGAACTCCCGTGTCGATGAAGCGTACCTGCAGTTTCACCGCGTCAAGGAGCTGACGATCATCCTGGCGGAGGTCGACAACAGCGTGTACCGGCTGGCTAATGCGATCCGCAAGACGCAGAAGCGGGCCAACGCGCTGAAGAATATCAGTATTCCGAATCTGGAAGCGACCGTGAAATTCATCACAGAATCGCTGGAAGAAAAAGACCGTGAGGAATTCTCCCGCCTGAAGGTCATCAAGGCGAACAAGGCGAAGGAAACCGCCGTCGAATAAATGGTAAAAAACCGCAGAAATCCGCAAATAAGGCCGGATTCGCTGCGGTTTTTTTGGGGTTTGGCGTATAATAAGGGACACGAGGGAGGATGAGCGGCAATGCGGATAGGTTTGATCTCGGATACGCACAACGTCCTGCGTCCGCAGGTAATCGAACTGTTAAAAACTTGCGATGCAATCTGGCATGCGGGCGATTTCTGCGAACCGGAAATCTGGGAAGCGCTGAACGCGCTGAAACCGCTGCGCGGCGTGCAGGGCAACAATGACGAAGATCCTTTTTTTGAACGGCTGCCTACTATCGACGAGTTTGACTGCGGAGGGCTGCATATTGCGATGGCGCACAGCCGACGTTCGCTGGATTGCGTGCGGGCTGATCTGAAAATTTTCGGTCATTCCCACCAGTTTTGCGACGAGCAGCTTAAAACGGTGCGCTGGCTGAATCCCGGCAGCTGCGGGCGAAAGCGGTTTAATCTGGAGCTGACGATGATGATATTGACAATTAAGGATCAGAAGCTGCAGGTCGAGCGGATCGATCTTAGCCGCTAAGAAGTCCGGCTGCGGCGAGCTTTGCCGCAGCTTCGACCTTGAACCGGAAATCAAAAAAAGAACGGAACTCTGAAATCAAAGTTCTGTTCTTTTTTCTATGTTTCCGGCAGCCAGGCCGCTTTCATAATGCTCCATGATTTTAAATCATGAAACTTCGCAGCTTACAATCCAGCCAGCTGACGGATCTTGTCTTCGCTTAGCCGCCAGGTCGTCCATTCCGTCAGGCCTTCTGCGCCCAGATTTTGATAAAAGGCGATCGACGGAGCGTTCCAGTTGAGGCATACCCATTCCATCCGGCCACAGCGGCGCTCGACGGCGATTTCCGCCAGCCGTTTGAAGAACGCTTTGCCGTAGCCGCGGCCGCGTTTTTCCTGCAGGACGTACAAATCTTCCAGATACAATCCTTTCCGGCCGACAAACGTTGAGAAGTTGTGGAAATACAATGCAAAGCCAACGACCTGACCGTCCTCCTCACCTAACAGTACTTCCGCCCGGCGTTCGACGAACAGCTGGTCGTAAAGGGTGGCGTCGTCCCAGACGACCTCATCGCTCATTTTTTCATATTCCGCAATCAGCCGGATGAACCGGCCGATCGTCGCGCAGTCTTCCGGCTGCGCCTGTCTGATTGTAAAACCCATGATGTCCCTCCTGATCTCATTCTGGAATCTATTGTACCGAATTTCAGACCGGATGACCATCCCTTTTCTTCCAAAGAGTGCCAGAGGAATGCGGGAATATTCCTCTGCGGGCCGGGAAAACTTCCATTACGCACATCAGGAGGGTCCGGGTCAATGGGTAAATATAAAGTAGAGATCTGCGGCGTCAACACGGCGACGCTGCCGGTTTTAAAGAGTCAGCAGATGACGGAGCTGTTCGTTCAGCTGCAAAACGGCGATTTGTCAGCCAAGGAGAAGCTGATCAACGGCAATCTCAAGCTTGTTCTGTCGATCGTCCAGCGCTTTGCGCACCGCACGGAAAACATGGACGATTTGTTTCAGATCGGCTGCATCGGACTGATCAAGGCGATTGATAATTTCGATCTTTCCCATGAAGTCCGCTTTTCAACCTACGCCGTCCCGATGATCATCGGCGAGATCAAGCGTTATCTGCGGGACAACCAGATGATCCGGGTCTCGCGGCATCTGAAGGATCTGGCATACAAGGTATTGAAGGAAAAAGAAGCGTTCATCCATGCGAATCAGCGTGAGCCTTCGCTGGCGGAACTGGCGGAGATCATGGGCGTCAAGGAAAAAGAGATCGCCGAAAGTCTGGAATCGCTGCAGAGCGTCGTCAGCATCTTTGAGCCGATCTACAACGACGACGGCGACACGTTGTACCTGCTGGATCAGATCAAGGATGATCACGATGAGATCGGCAAGCTTTCCAGTCTGATCGCACTGAAGGAAAGCATGAAGCATTTGAGCGATAAGGAAGCCCAGATTATCAACAAGCGCTACTATCAAGGCCAGACGCAGACAGAAATCGCCTCTGAACTGGGAATTTCCCAGGCCCAGGTGTCGCGCCTGGAAAAAAGCGCGCTGCAATGTCTGAAAAAGAATTTCTGACCCTTTTCGATTTTTTTAGAGTCGATTCGATCGTTTGCACAAAAATCCGCCGGCGGCATACACTGAAAACAGGTGATAACTATGAAATTCAGTGAACTGCAGGACAAACAGGTCGTCAATGTTCAGGACGGCACCCTGATCGGCCGCGTCGAAGATTTGGACGTATCGCTGACCAACTACCAGGTTCAATCGTTTCTCGTCGGCAGGAATACCGGCTGGCTTCGTTCGTTGTTCGCGTTTTTATTTCCGCCGGCGCGGATCATCGTCTGCCTGGATCAGGTCGTCAGCGTCGGTGAAGATGTGATCCTGATCCATCCGCGGACCAAGAGCGGCAAGGGGAAGGAGTAAACGGCTGGAAAGCTTTGGAAAACAGAAGCCGGAATTTCGTTCTTTTTCGCTAAAATTCGTGTGAAAAAGGCGGTTGAAATCCTTTCATTTCTGTGAACTCGGTATTCCCTTGCGCAGATTTATGATATAATGAACGAGAACTAAAGGAAGGTGCAAACCATGGGAGTATTAGATAAAATGAAGAATTTCATCGCTCCGGTCGACGATGATTACGATGAGGAAGAACTGGAAGTAGAAGAAGACGAGATCGCCGTTCCCGTCAAATATGAACAGCCGCAGACGAAAGGCGTAACCAAGCTCGCTTCGGATACGAAAATGGTTTTGTTTGAGCCGCGTTCGTTTGACGAAGCCGAGGAAGTCGCGAAGCATTTGAAGGAAAGACGCGCCGCCGTTGTCAATCTGCACCGGCTGCAGCGGGAATACGCGCAGCGCACGATCGACTTTTTAACGGGCGTTGTGTTCGCGCTGGACGGAACGATTCAGAAGATCGGCCACAACGTCATTTTGTGCACGCCGAAGTCCATTGCCGTTCATGGGGAAATCACCCTGGACAGCAATGAAGAATAGTGCGGACCCCGCATTTTTCGGAGTCGGACGAAGCCGCGCTGCAGGCCCGGCTGGAAGACTGGATTGATCAGTGCAGGACGCGCCGCAAGCCGGTGCGCTCCTGTTTTCTTTCGCCTTCCCAACAGGAAGCGCTAAAACCGTTTCTGCCGTGGGATCTGGCGTACCGCTGGGACGGCGGCTGTGCGGAGGCGGAGCGGAAAAAGCTGATCCTGGCTCCGGAGGAAGACGCGTGCGTCAGCGACATCGTCTGTTTGACCGCGCGGATTTCGGATAAATTTGTGCAGGTAAAGCATCCCGATGTTTTAGGCGCGCTGATGAACCTGGATCTCGACCGCTCGCAATTTGGGGATCTGTGGGTTGAGCCGGGCCGGATTGTGATCTATACCAGCGAAGAGCTGGCGGATTACGTTTGTATGAATCTGACGCGGATTCATAAGCTGTCGATCCGTCTGGAACGCTCGTCGATGATGTATGAGCCGGTCGTAAAGAAGCAGGCGCTGACGGTGATCGTCACGGCGCTGCGGCTGGACTGCGTGATCGCGGGATTATGCCGGATGTCACGGGCGAAGGCGCAGGATTTGATCCGGGCGCAGAGAGTGTCGGTGAATCACAAAATTCTTGATGAATGCGACTTTCTGTGTCATAATGAAGACACGATTTCCGTGCGCGGGTACGGGCGTTTTGTGCTGAAAGGCCAGCGCGGTCAGACCCGCAGCGACCGGATCGTCGCTGAATTTGAACAGTATGTTTAAAAGGAGGGATTTCTTTGGAACCGGGAACGCCGAAATTCCGAGTGATGAAAAACGGATACGACCGCTTTGCCGTCGACGACGCGGTTGACCGGTATGTCCGGGAAATTGATTCTCTGAAAAAACAGCTGGATCTGACCAGCCGTCAGATCCAATCCGCCAACGAACAGCTGGCGGTGATCCGTCAGCGTTATCAAACGTTGGTCAGCGAACTGACTGTGAAGGAAAAGGCGGCCGACGATATCGCGCGCCTGGCCCTCAAGGAAGCCAACACGATCATCGAAACCGCGCAGAACAACGCGGACGCGATCGTAAGCGAAGCCTTGACGACCGCCCGGATCATCCTGAACGACCTCTCGCGCATCGCGTCGGAGGCGACGGAGATGAAGGGCGATATGCAGGAACAGCTGTCCTCGCTGATGGGGATGCTGGATCAGTTTGAAATTCCGCCGGTTCCGAAATCGGAATGGCTGAATCAGGAAAAGCTTTGATGCAGGACGCGCCGGTTCCACGGCAACGGGAGTGCAGAGAGTCTGCGGGTTGGTGAAACGCAGAACCCCGGGTGGACAGGACATCACCTGCGAGCTGTCTTTTTGAAATGAGTAGGAAAGACCGCGGCTCGGCGTTATGAGAGAAGCGCATTCTTCCCCTGAGGGCGGAAGGGTGAACAAAGGTGGTACCGCGCAGAACTGCGTCCTTTTCTAAGGGCGCTTTTTTATTGTTGAGGAGGTAGAGGACATGGATTACAAAAACACACTGCTGATGCCGAATACGAAGTTCGAGATGAGAGGCAAGCTGCCGACGAAAGAACCCGGCTATCAGACCCGCTGGAAAGAACAGGACATCTACGAAAAAATGCTGGCGAAGCGCGAGGGCTGCGAAGCGTTCGTGCTGCATGACGGGCCGCCGTATGCCAACGGCGACATCCATCTGGGCCACGCGTTAAACAAGATTTTAAAGGATGTCATTGTGCGCTCGCATTACATGGCCGGCTACAAGGTGCCGTACATCCCGGGCTGGGATACCCACGGTCTGCCGATTGAAACGGCGATCACCAAGCTGGGCTACGACCGCAAGAAGATGGAGCTGTCGGCATTCCGCAAGCTTTGTTACGATTATGCTCTGGAACAGGTTGAACGGCAGAAGGCTGGTTTCCTGGCGTTGGGCGTGGTCGGTGATTACGATCACCCTTACATCACATTAAAGAAGGAATTTGAAGCACATCAGATCCAGATCTTCGGTCAGATGGCGATGGACGGTCTGATCTACAAGGGCTTAAAGCCAGTCTACTGGTCCCCATCCAGCGAATCGGCCTTAGCGGAAGCGGAAATCGAATACAAGGACATCAAGTCGCCGACGATCTTCGTCAAGTTTGCGGTGAAGGACGGCAAAGGTCTCCTCGATAACGAGACTTCGTTTGTGATCTGGACGACGACGCCGTGGACGATCCCGGCCAACCTGGCGATCTGTCTGAATCCGGAGCTGACCTACGCGTTAGTGGACAGCGAAAAGGGCAAGCTGATCGTATTGGAAGAACTGGTCGACACGCTGTGGGCCAAGTTCGGATTGGAAAAGAAAGACATTATCAAGACCTTCAAGGGCCGAGAGCTGGAGATGATCACCTGCCAGCATCCGCTCTACGACCGTGAGTCGTTAGTCATCCTGGGCGATCACGTCACCGCCGACGCCGGCACCGGTTGTGTTCATACGGCTCCGGGCTTCGGTGCGGACGACTTCTTTGTCGGTCAGAAATACGGCCTGCCGGCTTACTGCAACGTTGATGAGCACGGCTGCATGATGGAGGACGCCGGGGACTGGCTGAAGGGCCAGTACGTCGATGACGCCAACAAGACCGTTGCCAATCGCCTGGACGAGTTGGGCGCGCTGCTGAAGCTGGAATGGATCACCCACTCCTACCCGCATGACTGGCGGACGAAAAAACCGATCATTTTCCGTGCCACGACGCAGTGGTTCGCTTCGATCGACAAGATCCGCACCGAGCTGCTTCAGCAGATCGACAACGTTGACTGGATTCCGAAGTGGGGCCAGCAGCGTATGCACAACATGATCGCCGACCGCGGCGACTGGTGCATTTCCCGCCAGCGCGCCTGGGGCGTTCCAATTCCGATCTTCTATAATGAAGACGGTACGCCGATCATGGAAAAGGCAGTCTTTGAACATGTCGCCGATCTGTTCCGCGAGCATGGAAGCAATATCTGGTTTGAGAAGGACGCGAAGGAGCTGCTTCCGGAAGGCTACACCAATCCGGCATCCCCGAACGGTGAATTCACAAAGGAAACCGACACGATGGACGTCTGGTTTGACTCCGGTTCCTCGCATACCGGCGCGATGATCGAACGCGGCCTGGGCTATCCGGCCGACCTGTACTTTGAAGGCAGCGACCAGTACCGCGGCTGGTTCAACTCGTCGCTGATCGTCGGCACCGCCGTGCATGGACAGGCGCCGTACAAGCAGGTGTTAAGCCATGGCTTTGTCATGGACGGCAAGGGCGTCAAGATGAGCAAGTCGCAGTGGAACGCTGTTGCGCCGGGTGAAATCACGAAGAAATACGGCGCTGATATCCTGCGTTTGTGGGCAGCCAGCGTCGATTACCAGGCCGACTGCAGCATGTCCGAGGAAATTCTGAAGCAGATCAGTGAGAACTACCGCAAGGTCAGAAATACGTTCCGCTTCTTACTGGCAAATATCAACAACGAAGATGACTTCACAAAAGCCGACCTCGTTGCGGTCAGCGAGCTGCCGAAGCTTGATCAGTACATGCTGGCGCTGCTCGACGAGGTTAACGCGAAATGCCAGCTGGCCTATCAGGAATATCGCTTCTCCGACGTTACAACGCTGCTGACAAATTTGATGACGAATGAATTCTCGGCTTATTATCTCGATTTCACCAAGGATATCCTGTATATCGAGAAGAAGGACTCCCCGCGCCGACGTCAGGTTCAGACTGTGCTGTATCACGCAGTCAACGTTTTAGTCCGGCTGTGGGCGCCGATTCTTGTCCATACTGCGGAGGAGGTCAACGATTTCTTTAAGGGTGAGGAAGAAAGCATTCATCTGGGCCGGTTTGCGGAACCGTTTAACATTGCGGACGCCGAAGCCTTAAAGGCCAAGATCGGCCGGCTGATGCAGATCCGTTCCGATATCTTTAAAGCGTTGGAAGAAGCCCGCGCGGAGAAGGTCATTGGCAAGTCATTAGAGGCGGAAGTGCTGGTCAACGTCAGCGACGAGGACCGCGCCTTGATCGCGGAGCTGTGCGGCGATCAGTTCCACCAGTGGCTGATTGTCTCGAAGGTCAGCTTCTCAATCGACGAGCTGAAACCGTATGACGTCTGCCAGGTTGAAATTGTCAAGGCAGAAGGCAC
>NZ_CFQZWI010000047.1:0-21763 GCF_986127675.1 Holdemania sp.
TCTTCCGATGCCGCTGGCGCAGCCGCTGAATCAGCTGCTTGCGGGCCGGAAAGATCGGCGAAGCGCAGACCAGACACACCAGCACCTCGCGGCTCACATGCCCAACGCGAATCAAACAATGCCTGACCAACCCTGTCCGCTGATCCTCGTCATACGGTTCGATCCGCAATTCCGTCATCAGCTCGCATACCGTGGCGAGAATTTTCTCCGCGATCGGATCCTGGATCCAGCATGACGAATACGGTACCAGCTGATGGCTGTCCTCCTCGTAAATCCCGGCGATGACTTTTCCTTTTTTACTGAGTGAAAACGTCGCGATCACCTTGTTGCGATAAGCCCACGGTTCTGCCATGCCCAAAACATCATGCACCCGGCCATACCGTCCTAAAAGCTGCTGGACCTTTTCCTTCTTCCAATCCAGCTGGGCAGGATAATCGACATGCTGAAGCTGGCATCCGCCGCAGCGATCAAACACCCGGCAGCGCGGCTTCACCCGCAGCGGACTGTCCGTCAGCCGAACTGCGGATACGACTCGAATGCCCCTTCCCCGTGTATATTCCAGCTCAACTTCCTCGCCCTGAAGCAGATTCTCGATCAAAACCTTTTCGTCCTTTATTTTAACAAGCCCTTTGCCGGAAGCATCAAGCTGAATGCACTTTGTCCGAACTGATAATATCGGATCCTTTTTCTTTTCTTTCATTTCTATCACCGTTACCATCATATCATAAAATAACCGCGGGCGGCAGTGCTTTGTTTCTGACCGCCGCATTGCGGGCATGGTATTTTCACAAAGAAAGTGCTATCATGAACTTAGAGATGAACTGATTCATCCCGGGCAAGAGAAAAGGAGGGTTTCGCATGAATCAAGAACAACTGAACCGAATGCATTCCGCCAAAGGCTTTATCGCCGCTCTGGACCAAAGTGGAGGAAGTACGCCGAAGGCCCTTCGGCTGTATGGAATCGAGGAAGATCAGTACAAAGGCGAGGAAGCGATGTTCGATCTGATCCATCAGATGCGTTCACGAATCATCACCAGTCCGGCTTTCACCAGCGAGCATATTCTGGCAGCCATTCTGTTTGAGATGACGATGGACCGCCAGATTGAAGGCCAGTACACCGCCGACTATCTGTGGGAAAAGAAAGGCATTCTCCCGATTCTCAAGGTTGACAAAGGCCTGGCCCCGTTAGAGAACGACGTTCAGCTGATGAAGCCGATCGGCAATCTGAAGGAATTGCTGGAGAGAGCAGGTCAGCGGCATATCTTCGGCACAAAGATGCGCTCCGTGATCAAAGGTGCGAATCCGGATGGCATCCGCGCGATTGTCGATCAACAATTTGAAATCGGTCTTGAAATCGCAAAAGCCGACTTCGTTCCGATTTTAGAACCGGAAGTCGATATTACCCTGCCGGACAAGGAAAAATGCGAAATCTTGCTGAAAGCGGAAATTGAACGTCATCTGAAAGCGCTGAAAGACGATGTTCGTTTGATGTTTAAGCTTTCGATTCCGACAGTTGATGGTTTCTACAGTGATCTGATGAACGATCCGCATGTCGTCCGTGTCGTCGCGTTATCCGGCGGCTACTCCCGCAAGGAAGCCAACGAAAAACTGGCGCGCAATCCAGGCTTAATCGCCAGCTTCTCCCGCGCGTTGACCGAAGGGCTTAAGGCGCAGCAGACTGACGATGAATTCAACGCGCTGCTGCAGGAATCGATCCAGACTATTTACGACGCATCCATCCGATAAGCAAACGAAGTTTAACCCGTACAAACAGGACGAACTTGGGATATTCCCTGATTTCGCCCTGTTTTTTCAATTCTTCCCGCCGCTTTTTGCCTCTGTTTGTTTTCTTTTCTAACGACAGGCCGGTCATTTCGATATTTTTTTCCAGTCTTCGCGTTTATAATTAAACCATTACATCAAGGAGAAAACTATGCGATTAAAAGACAAAGTAGTATTGGTTACCGCTTCGACGCGGGGCATCGGCTTAGCGACGGTACAGGCATGCGCAAAGGAAGGCGCAATCGTTTACATGGCCGCGCGGAATTTGGAACGGGCCAGCCAGCGGGCTGAGGAATTGAATGCGATGGGTTACCGCGTCCGCACTGTTTATAACGACGCGACCGATTTAGAATCCTACCGCACGATGATCGAAGAAGTCTTCAAGCTGGAGGGCCGGATCGACGTGCTGGTCAACAATTTCGGCACCTCCGATCCCAAGACAGATTTAGACATTGAACACACGCGCTGGGAGGATTTCCAGGCCACGGTCGATATCAATCTGGCCAGCGTTTTCGTCAGCAGCCAGGCGGTCATTCCGCACATGAAGAAACAAGGCGGCGGCAGCATTGTCAACATCAGCTCCATCGGCGGACTGACGCCTGATATCGCGCGGATTGGTTATGCCGTCAGCAAGGACGCAATCATCTACTTATCAAAAAATATCGCCGTGCAGACCGCCCGCAGCAACATCCGCGTCAACGTCGTCTGCCCGGGCCAGACCGCAACCGATGCCGTGATGAACAACATGTCTAAAGAATTCCAGGACTTCTTCCTGCGGCATACGCCGATCCAGCGTATGGGCAAACCGGAAGAAATCGCGGCAGCCGTGGTTTATTTCGCCAGCGACGATGCGGCCTACACGACCGGTCAGGTCATGGCGGTGCATGGCGGATTCGGCTTGCCGACACCGGTCTATGCCGACATGATCGACTTGAGCGCCGATCGGAAACACTGATCCGAACACACAATAACAGAAAAACGCTGAAGCCGTACAGGAGTATTCCTGTTCACCTCAGCGTTTTCTTTTCAATTCGAGTATGCGCTTAATTCATTAACACGGCTTTGGCATGGCCAGAATCTGTTCACGCAGCTGACGGTAGCGTTTCGTTGCTTCCGGGCGCATCTGCGCCTCGCGCACATCGCTGCCAAACGCACCGCGGCTGATCAGAATCAGCGGCGGGAACTGGATTCGTTTGAACACCGCGCCCTGCATCGTGCGCAGCACCCATTCCAGATCCTGAATAAAAGCTTCCGGCTCGTCCAGCCCATAATGCCGAAGCCAGCGTCCGATCTCGCTGGTCTGCAGCCGCCCTTGCAAATAGTCGTCCATGATTTCCTCAACCCGGCCGCCCGGATACTCCGTCAGCCGGTTAATGAGCCAGTCGTGATAAAACCACTTCATCGGATCCCGCTGATCATCTTTCAGCTCGGCTGACGGCGGGAATTCCCAGATCAGGCGGTCACCGTCCATTTTCGGAAGCAGGTTGGCCGGAATAATCTCGCGGCCAAACGCCGCGTTAATTTGCTTCGCCAGGTCAAACAGCTGGACCTTCGTGCAGTCGGCAATCGGTGACAGCGCGCCGATCGCATCGCCATACAGCGTGCAGTACCCCAGCGCCGCTTCCACCTTATTGCCATTGTTGACGATCACGCCGCCTTCCATCGAAGCAAAGCTTGACAACAAATGGCCGCGCAGCCGGGCCTGAATATTTTCCAGCGCCAGCCCTTCCGCCTGCGGATAGCCATAATCCTGCAGCGTATCGACCGTCGCGTCGACGATCTTTTCAATACTGCCCTCGCGAATCGGAATACCCAGGCGTTCCGCCAGCGCCTTCGCGTTGTTTTTCGTCGTCAGGCTGTTATACCGGCTGGCCATGTTGTAGCCGACAACCCGCTGAACGCCCAAAGCGTAAACCAGAAGCGCCGAAGTGATGCTGCTGTCAAGCCCGCCGGACAAACCGACGATCCATTTCATCTTCGGTGAAAACATCTGCTTGTCAAACTCCCGGATCGCGCTGACCAACGCGCGCATCAGCTTGGTTTCCGGCTGGCGCGTAAGAACTCCGCGCTCATGCAGGCCGACGATCCGGCACTCCGGCTCAAACTGATCGTTCAGCGAAAGCTGGCGTTCACCTTGTTCATCATAAATCGTGCTGTCGCCGTCAAACACCATTACATTTTTGCCGTTGTTCTGCATCCCGCAGGCATTGACATAAACCAGCGGCACAAAGGCTCCCTGCGCCGAAGCGGCATGCTGGCGCACCCGTTTATCCCGCGAGCGTTCTTTATTCAGCGTCCAGGGAGAGCAGGACAGATTCACGATCAGATCGACGTCCTGCTTTAAATAGACGTCCGTCACATCCAGCGCATAATCCTCGCTCCACAGATCCTCGCAGATCTCAACGCCGATCCGCCAGGTCTGACCGTCTTTCTCAAACAGAAACGGCCGCAGCCCTTCCTCGACCGGTGTTTGATTCCGCATTGCGATTTCCATTCCGGACAGGAAATAACGAGAATCGTCGAACACCCGGTAATCCGGATTGAGATGCTTGATATACATCCCATCCAAGCTGCTGTTTTCCCGTTTCACCCACTGGCCGTCAGCACAGAAATAAGCGGCGTTGTAGCGGACCGGGCGTCCGTCACGCCCGCGCTTCGCCTGACCGATCGGCCGGGTTCCCAGATTGCCATAGAGGATCCCGATCCCCTGCGACAACGCCAGAAGCTCGTCGTTCAGACTTTCCAGATACGCGCACCAATCCTGATCCAGCCATTTGTCCTGCAGACAGTAGCCGCTCAGCGCCATCTCCGGAAAGACGATCAAATCTGCCTTCTCCGCTTTCGCCTGTGCGATCATTTCACGCATGGCCGCCAGATTTTCCGTCGGCTGCCCCTGCTTAACGTTAATTTGTCCTAACGCGATTTTCATGTTTCTGCCCCCGCTGCTTCTTTTTTAACAGATCGTTCCACCGGTGATCTTCACATCTTCCTGATGCTCGATCATCGCTTCGATCGCCACGGTCAGACCCTTCACAATCGTATCCAGCTCCATCGACGGCATGCCTTTTTTTGTCGCCGCCTGCGATGGCAGATACGGAATGTGAATGAAACCGGAGCGTTTGCCCGGAAATTCCGTCTCGATCAGATAACGCACGCCATAGGTCACATGGTTGCAGACAAACGTCCCGGCGCTGTTGGATACGGAAGCCGGAATTCCAGCCTCCTGCATCGCTTTGACCATCGCCTTGATCGGCAGCGTAACAAAATACGCGTCCGGCCCTTCCGGATAAATCGGTTCGTCCACCGGCTGGTTACCCGCGTTATCCGCGATCCGGCAGTCGTCGACATTAATACCGACTCGCTCCACTGTGATATCCGGCCGGCCGCCGGCCTGACCAATCGAAAGAATCATATCCGGGTCTTCCTTCCGGATTGCTTCCCGGATCACGGCCAGCGATTGATGAACAACCGTTGGGATTTCCAGCTTGACGATCTGCGCACCGCCGATAACCTCCGGCAGCCGTTTCACCGACTCAATGGCCGGATTGATTTTCTCACCGCCAAACGGATCAAAACCTGTCACTAATATTTTCATTAACTTCTCCTCCTTTTTGTTTATTTGCTTTCCAGGGGATTTCATTTCCAGCCTTTCCCCTGTTTTACATAATTAAGCTTAGAAAGCCAGGACGAGCATCAGCACGACATGAACGACGATCATGACCAGCGCCATCGGCAGCTGCGCCTTGATCACCGTGTATTTGTTTTTCGTTTCGAGCACCGCCGCCGGCACAATATTGAAGTTCGCCGCCATCGGCGTCATCAGGGTGCCGCAGAAACCCGCCGTCATCCCCAGCGCGCCGACGATTGCCGGATCTCCGCCCTGCAGGATCACAAACGGAACACCAATCCCCACGGTGATGACGGAGAACGCCGCAAACGCGTTGCCCATGACCATCGTAAACAGAACCATCCCGGCAACATAAACGATCACGCCCAATACCACGCTGCCCTGCGGCACGACGTTCGCCATAATACTGGAAATCACCGCTCCGACGCCAGCCTCCGTAAAGACGGATCCCAACGCTCCTAACAGCTGCGGCAGCAGGCTCGCCGCGCCGACCGTCATCAATAACCGCGCCGTATCGTCACGCGTTTCCGCAAACTTCGGCCGGGTGATCGCCACGCCGATCAAGTACGCCAGGATCGAAGCCAGACCGATTGCCAGCGCTGACGGGAAGGTCACGCCGCCCTCGGCCACTTTAAACTTCAGCTGCGCTAAAATCACCGTGATCACCACTAAGATACCACCCGCGATGGCCCATTGTACCGCTTGCCGCTGGGCCCGTTTCTTTTCCTCCGACGGCAGCTTTCTCGCCAGGATTCCTTTCACAGCTGCCAAGATCACACACACAGCCGCGGGAATCATCCCCCATAACATCGGAAAAGAAATTACCGGCGTCTTATCTGAAAATTTCAGCATTGACAAAGCCAGGGCGACAACGCCGATCGTGATCGCCGGCAGGAAAATCTTATTGCCCAGCTTGTCCGCCTGCGCCTTGCGGAACGACGCCTCCGACGGCACAAACTTGCCCATCTGCACCTGCTTGGTCGCCGTCAGGCAGCCCAGCACCAGAAGCAGCGCACCGGTCAGCGCATACGGGATATACGGGCCTAAAATAAAGATCAATCCGAGAATCGTCCAGAACACAAACGTGCCGATCCGGCATTTTTCATTCTGAAGACCGCGCCAGGCCGCGTTGAAGCTGACCAGACCGCACAGGCAGAACACAATCTCGCTGCCCCAGTTTAACAGTGTTTTTAAATCCATTACGCCTGCGCCTCCTTTTTCAGCTTGCGGTCCGCTAACAGAACCTGAATGATCGTAAAGATCGTCACAATGATGCCGACCGGAATCGACGCCTGCGCGATCGAACCGAGCGTGACCTCATAACCGGCCGCCGCCAGCGTCCCCTGGATCAACAGCACGCCGCTGTTGCCTAAAAAGATATTCTGACCGAAGAAGTTGCCGTAGTTTTCAACCGCGGCCGCCAAGCCCTTGATCCGCTCGCTCTGCTTTTCGTTCAGCGGTTTTTTAATCGACGTTTCGCCGGCCGCCTCACTCATCGGCAGAATCAGCGGACGTACAAACTGCACGTGGCCGCCCAGCCGGATCGACATCGCCGAAGCCAGAATCCGCACGACCATATAGATGGATAAGACCTTGCCTGCCGTTGCGTTTTTAATCTTGCCGATCAATTCCGCCGCGCGCTCTTTCATGCCATAGCGCTCAATCAGCGCAATCGCCGGGAAGCTGATCAAAAAGATCGACATCAGACGGTTGTCGACGAACGCCTTGCCCATGATCTCCAGGATCTGAACGAAGTCCAGACCGGACACCAGGCCGGTGACCAGACCGGAAATCAGGACAACCGCAATGACGTCCCATTTTAAGGCAAATCCGACCACGATGATCAGAATGCCGATAAGTTTCAAATATTCCATAACTGAGTTCCTTTCCCTTTTTGAGTATTCCCATTATACCAGATTTTCACCAGGGCTTGAATGGAAAATTTTCAAGCCCTGTTCCCTCGATTTTCGCGTTCCCTCTCTTTACAGACTACCGGAAAATCTGCTGGACAAGAACCATATAGAACAGCGTGCCGCAGCCGATGCTGAGCAGACTGTTGCGCTTCCAGCCATGAATAACGCCGGTCACCGCCAGCGCCAAAAGCTCCGGCAGGCCATGATTGGATCCCAGCCAGTCCGTAGAGCGCAGACCGTACACCACCAGCATCGCCATCATCGCTAACGGCAGCACCTGTCCCAGATACGCGATGGTCTTTGGGATCGGCTGCCCTGGCCGGAACGCCGCAAACGGCAGCCAGCGCGTAAGAAACGTTACCGCCGCCATCAACAGAATCGCTAAAAACATTGATGAATTCATGCCTTCAGCCCCCTTCTTTCCAAAACCGGGCGCAAGCCGAGCAGACCTGCGGCAATCATCACCAGCGCCGGCAGAATCATCCCGTCCGCGCCGAACAGGACCAGCGCCGCGACTGCGCTGATCAAACCCACCAGCGTCGGAATCGGAGTAACCGCTGATTTCAGCTGATCCAGACAGGTGACAAAAAACAGCGCCGTCATCGCAAAATCAATCCCGGTCGTATCAAAGGGAATGACGGCCCCGGCGGCCGCCCCGATCAGCGTGCCGAGAATCCACCACAGCTGATCCAGCAGCGTAATCCAGAAATACAGCCGCTGCGGCTCCGCTTTGTTCTCCAGCTTCTTCTGACATAACAAACCATACGTTTCATCCGTCAGTCCGAAGATCAGATACAAGCGGCGCACTCCCCGTTCGCCGAACTCCCGCAGAAATGAAAAACCGTAAAACAGATGCCGCAGATTCACCGCCAGCGTCATCAGGATGACCTGCAGCGGACTGGCCGCCTGCGCGAGCAGCTGAATTCCGACAAACTGCATCGAACCGGCATACACCAGTACGCTCATCATCAGCGCCCAGCCCCAGCCGATCTGATGTTGCTGAGCGAGCAGCCCGTACGCGATGCCGACGACCAGATAGCCGGGAAACACCGCCAGCGAAGATGTCAGCGCCTCTTTTTTTGTTTGATCCATACCTTGCTTCCCCCTTATCAAACCTTAACCTTCCATCGTCTCCCTCTCCTTATCCAGATCCTGGCGGGGATACGATAGAGAAAAGCGGAAGTTCCGCATTGTCCTTCCGCTTCCTGATTCATTGTTAGCTTCTATTCCCGCCCGGGCTTTCACCGCGGCGGTCTTTTATGAACGGCCTGATTGACTGTCCTTAACGGTTAGAACATCAGAATGGTATTCAGGATCATCATCAGACAGATGAAGCTGACCAGGCCGATCACCATGATTTTCTGAAATGTTTTCTTGGGTTTCGTCATGACACCCTCCTATCCGTATCGCTAGTTTACCGCAAAGAGCGGGCGCTGTCAACTAATCCGCCAGTCCCCGGGCACCGATATCGTGACGATAAAACAGCGCGTCGCAGTCGATTTTCGCGATCTCGGCATACGCCGCGGCCTGCGCTTCCTTCAGCGTCGGCTTCTGGGCGGCGACAAACAAGACGCGCCCCCCGGCGGTAACCAGCTGACCGTCCTTTTCCGCGGTTCCCATGTGGAACACCGTTGTGTTTATCGTTTCCAGATTCCGGATCGGCGCGCCTTTCGTCGAGCTTTCCGGATAGCCCTGGCTGGCCAGAACGACGCCCAGGACTGGTTCCGATGACCAATGCAGCGGCATTTCCTGATGCTTCAGCACCTGCGTGCAGATTTCATACAGGTCGTCCTGCAGCGCGATCATCAGCACTTCCGTTTCCGGATCGCCGAAGCGCACATTGTATTCGATCGTCTTCACCCCGCGTGCGGTTGCCATGCAGCCGGCGTAGAGAATTCCGGTGAACGGACAGCCTTCCGCCACCATCGCCGCAGCCATCGGCCGGACGATCTTGTCGATCGCTTCCCTCACGACTTCCCGGGATAAATGCGACACCGGCGTGTAAGCGCCCATGCCGCCGGTATTGAGGCCTTCGTCATGGTCGAAAGCCCGCTTGTGATCCTGCGCGATCTCCATCGGAATCACGGTCGTCCCGTTGACAAACGCCAGCTGCGAGAACTCCTCGCCTTCTAAGTATTCCTCAATGACCACCGAAGATCCAGCCTGATCGAACAGACCCCCGCACATCATTTCTTTCAGCGCGACCTGGGCCTGTTCCTGCGTCTGGGCAATGATGACGCCCTTGCCCGCGGCCAGGCCATCCGCCTTTAAAACGACCGGAACCGGCTGCTTCTCTAAATACGTTTTCGCTTCTTCATAATCGGAAAAGCTGGCATACGCCGCGGTCGGGATGTTGTATTTATGCATCATTGCTTTGGAAAACACCTTGCTGCCTTCCAGCCGGGCCGCCGCCTTGCTCGGTCCAAACACAGCCAGCCCCGCGGCCGCAAACGCGTCCTGAATTCCTTCGCAGAGCGGAACTTCCGGGCCGACGAACGTCAAATCGATCGCCTTTTCTTTAACAAACGCGATCAGCTTGTCAAATTCCAGCACACCAATGGCTACGCATTCGGCTACCGCCGCCATGCCGGGATTTCCCGGCGCCGCATAGACTTTTTCCACCTGCGGGCTCTGCGCGAATTTCCAGGCCAGCGCATGTTCGCGCCCGCCGCCGCCAATCACCAATACTTTTGCCATAGCTTCTTTATTCCTCCACCAGCGTTTTTAACGTTTCCGGATACAGGACATGCTCGATCGCATGCACCTGCGCTTCAATTTCTTCCTTGCTCCACTGCGGCTGCACCGCGAAGGCGCGCTGAGCGATAATCCGTCCCCCGTCCATCGACGCGTCGACATAATGGATCGTCACGCCCATCACCTTAACGCCGTATTCAATCGCCTGCCCGATCGCATCCTTGCCTTTAAACGCCGGCAAGAGCGAGGGGTGGATATTCACGATCCGCTGATCATACGCTTCCAGCATCACCGGCGACAACAGCCGCATATACCCCGCCAGCGCGATCCACTCCACGCCGTGAGCCTGACAGCGGGCGATGATCTCACGTTCGTAATCCGGCTTGGACGGATAGTCCTTCGGATTAAACGCGAACACGTCAATGCCTCGTTTCTGCGCTTTTTCAATGACCGGCGCGCCTGGCTTATCGACGACGACCAACGTGATTTCCGCGTTCAGCTGACCGGCTTCGATCGCGTCGGCAATCGCTTCAAAGTTCGTGCCGGTGCCGGAAGCGAAGACGGCGATGCGCTTCATTGAATGTCAATCCCTTCTTGATCGGTCACCACACCGATGACCGTGGCCTTTTCACCCTGAGCTTTTAAGATTTCCAACGCCGCGTCCGCATCGGCCGGATCGACGACCAGAATCATGCCGATCCCCATGTTGAAGACGTTGTACATCTCTTTTTCTTCCATGCCGGAAAGCTGCTGCAGAACATGGAAGATCGGCAGCACTTCCCATGTGCCGCGATGAATCTCAATGCCTAAGCCCGGGTTCAGACAGCGCGGCATGTTCTCGTAAAATCCGCCGCCGGTGATGTGCGCGACGCCGTGGACATCAACCTGCTTCAGCACCTCCAGCACCGGACGGACATAAATCCGCGTCGGCGTCAGCAGGGTATTTCCCAGGGAGTCCTGCAATTCGTCAAACTTCGTGTTCAAATCGAGGTGGTTATCTTTCAGAACGATCTTGCGGACTAACGAGAAGCCGTTGGAGTGCACGCCGCTGGAAGCCAGACCGATCACCACATCGCCCGCTTTGGTTTTCTCTCCGGTGATCATTTTGGATTTTTCCACCGCACCGACCGTAAAGCCCGCGATATCGTAATCCTCTTCATCATACATATCCGGCATCTCCGCCGTTTCCCCGCCGACTAACGCGCAGTTGGCCAGCACGCAGCCGTCGGCTACACCCTTGACGATCTGCTCGATTTTCTCCGGATGGTTTTTACCCACCGCGATGTAATCGAGGAAGAATAACGGTTCGGCGCCCTGCGCGATGATGTCGTTGACGCACATTGCGACGACGTCCTGTCCGACCGTGTCGTGTTTATCCATCATAAAGGCCAGCTTCAGCTTGGTGCCGACGCCGTCGGTACCGCTGACCAGCACCGGTTCCTTCATGTTCAGCGCGCTTAAATCAAACATGCCGCCGAAGCTGCCGATGCCGCCCATCATGCCGAAGCGGCGGGTTTTCTCAATGTGTTTCTTAATCAGCCGTACTGATTCATACCCTGCTTCCAGGGATACCCCGGCCTTTTCGTACTGTGTGCTCATGCTTTTCCTCCCTTGCCCCGGATGTAATTTACCCCGTTGGCGAAAATATTCTGTTTCTTTTCTCCGTCAATATTTTTAAAGACATCCGTGAAGTAACGCTCGGAATGACCCATTTTTCCCAAGACCTTGCCGTCCGGGGAAACCAGACCCTCGATCGCCCAGTCGGAACCGTTGAGGTTGGCTGTCGGATCCATCGTCGGCGTGCCGGTTTCATCACAATACTGGAACGCAACCTGGCCATTGGCAAACAGCTGCTCGATCATCGCCTCGTCCGCGACCAGCCGGCCCTCGCCGTGGCTCACCGGTATCGAATAGACTTCGCCGCATTCCAGGCCCTGCAGCCATGGGGAGCAGGTGCTGGCGACGCGGGTTCTGACGACGCTGGAGATATGCCGGTTGATGTGGTTGCGGGTCAGCGTCGGACTGGTTTCGTCCAGCGTGCGGATTTCGCCATACGGCAGCAGTCCGGATTTGATCAGCGCCTGGAAGCCGTTGCAGATGCCTAAGATCAGACCATCCCGGTCCAGCAGGCGGGTTACCGCCGCTTTGATCTTCTCATTCTGCAGGATGTTGACGATGAACTTCGCCGAACCGTCCGGCTCGTCGCCGGCGGAGAAGCCGCCCGGAATCGCCAGGATGTGACTGTTGTCCAGCAGCGCGGCCATCTGATCGATGGAATCGAAGATCGCCTGTTCGTTCTGATTGCGGAACACGAAGATCGTAACCTTCGCGCCTTCTTCCTCAAACGCCCGGCGGGTGTCGTATTCGCAGTTGCTGCCCGGGAAAACCGGAATCAGAACGCGGACCTCCGCGCTGGACTGACGGCAGAGGTAATCCTGCTTACGCTTTTGATCGCGGATCGGCAGCGTCTGCGCTTCGCCCTTGCTGTAAACCGGATAGAGCGAACCAAGCGTTCCCATCCAGGCGGCCAGCACTTCGTCCTGGCTCAGTTTCAGTTCATTGATGCGGTATTGCGGCTCGGCCTTCACTTCGCCGATCACCGCCGCGCGCTCATCCGCAAACTGCGGCGTAACTTCCGCGACGATCAATCCCGGCTGCAGTTGCAGAAGCTCCTGACCGCCCTCGATGGCAAAGCCCAGGCGGTTGCCGAAGCTCATCTTGAACAAGGCTGCCAGCGCGCCGCCTTCTTCTCCGACATAGGCGGAAACGATCGTGCCCTGACGGATCCCTTCGCTGACCGCCTTAAACATCGTCTTATAACTGGACAGTTCCGGCAGTCCCTCTTCACTGATCTGCGGTTTGAAGACAACCAGACGGTTGCCCGGGGTTTTCAGCTGCGGGGTAATGATATTTTTTGTCTTCGCATCGCTGCAGGCAAAGGAAATCAACGTCGGCACGACGTGCTTGTCGTTAAACGTGCCGGACATACTGTCCTTGCCGCCGATCGCGGCCTTCTGGAAATAGTCCTGCACCTGCATTGCGCCCAGCAGCGCTTCAGTCACCTTACCCCAGCGCTGCGGATCCTGATTCAGCCGTTCAAAATATTCCTGGAACGAGAAATGGATCCGTTCCCAATCGCCGCCGCAGGCCACCGTTTTGGCCATGGATTCCAGCACGCTGTCCATCGCTCCAACATAGGTCGAGTATTCCATGATTCGCGGATTGAAGCCGTAGGTCAGCACGCTGCAGGTCGTCGTCTTGCCGTCCAGAACCGGCAACTTCTGAACAGACGCCTGAGCCGGCGTCAGCTGCGTCTTGCCGCCGTAAGGCATTAAGACCGTCGTCGAGCCGATCGACGCGTCAAACATTTCACCCAAGCCCTTCTGGCAGCAGACGTTCGGTTCCGCCATCGTTGCCAGGATCGCCTCTTTGGTTAACGGCTTATCGCAGCCAAATGGATTGGCGCCTTCCAGCGTGGCAATCTCCACGTTGGCTTCCTGACGCACGCCGCTGGTGTCGATAAACCGGCGCGCCAGATCGACGACCGTCTGATCGTTCATTTTCATGACCAAGCGGGCGGTATCGGTGACTTCCGCCACACGGTAAGCTTCGAGATTTTCTTCCGCGGCCAGCTGAATGAACTTCGCTTCATCCGCCGCCCGGACGACAACGGCCATCCGTTCCTGACTTTCGCTGATCGCGATTTCCGTCGCATTTAGGCCGGCGTATTTCGTACGGACCTGATCGAGATGGATTTCTAATCCGTCAGCCAATTCGCCGATCGCAACGCAGACGCCGCCGGCGCCGAAATCGTTGCATTTTTTGATCAGACGGGTGCACTGCGGATTGCGGAACAGCCGCTGAATCTTGCGTTCTTCCGGAGCGTTGCCCTTCTGGACTTCGCTGGCGCAGACTTCCAAGGATTTTAAATTGTGTTCCTTCGAGGACCCGGTCGCCCCGCCGATACCGTCGCGGCCGGTCTTACCGCCTAACAGAATGACGACGTCGCCTGCTTCCGGAGACTGGCGCACAACGTTTTCCGCCTTCGCCGCCCCGACGACCGCGCCGACTTCCATGTGCTTGGCGACATAGCTCGGATGGATGATTTCACGGACATGCGTCGTCGGCAGACCGATCTGGTTGCCGTATGAAGAATTGCCGTGCGTCGCTTTCTTGGAGATCACTTTCTGCGGCAGCTTACCCGGAATCGTGTCTTCCAGTTTCTCTAAAATATTGCCGCAGCCACTGACGCGCATCGCCTGATAGACGTAGCTACGTCCGCTTAACGGATCGCGGATCGCCCCGCCGATGCAGGTGGAAGCACCGCCGAATGGTTCGATCTCAGTCGGGTGGTTATGCGTTTCATTCTTGAACATCAGCAGCCATTTTTCAGTCTGACCGTCGTGATCGACGTCGATAAAAACACTGCAGGCATTGATTTCCTCGCTGACCTCAACCTCCGGCGATTTTCCCTGACGGCGCAGGTCGCGCGCGTTGATCGTCGCCATGTCCATTAACGTCTGCGGCTTCTCATCCCGATTGCACCCATGCCGCAGCTGCAGATAGCGGTCATAGGCCTGCTGAATCTGCTCGCCAAAGCGGTCGGTCGTGATCGTCACGTTCTTTAAGCAGGTTTCAAACGTCGTATGCCGGCAATGATCGGACCAATAGGTATCGAGCACGCGGATTTCCGTTTCCGTCGGATTGCGCTTTTCTTCTTCGCGGAAATAGCGCTGAACCAAAGCCAGATCAGCCTCGCTCATCGCTAAGCCATGTTCTTTCACAAATGCCTGAATCTGTGCGGCGTCCATCTCAATGAAATGCGGGAATTGTTCCAGCGGCTTGACGTCGACATTCTGGTCGACCGCCAGACGGGAGAGATCCTTGACGCGGGATTCGATCGGATTGATGACGTAGGCTTCGATTTTCTTCAGCATTTCGCCGTCGACTTCCCCTTCCAGCATCATCAGCTTTCCGGTCGTAATCCGGCAGGCGGAAGCGGGATTGAGCAGCTTGACGCACTGCATCGCGCTGTCGGCGCGCTGATCGTATTGACCCGGCAGGGTTTCCCAGACGACGACCGTCTTGCCCTGACAATCCAGTGTTTCGTAAAGCGTGTCGGTCATGACCTCGGTAAAGACGGTTTTCTTAGCCTTTTCGTAATCTTCGCTGTCAATATCGAAGATATCGTAAATATTGAACAGCCGCAGACCTTCGGCGCTCAGTTGCAGATTTTCCTTTAATTCGTTATACAGATCCTGGGCCTCCGTGCGGAAGCGGTCTTTCTTTTCTACAAAGATACGCTTGTTTATCAAACTCATGGTCTTCTCCATTTCTAGAATTTCATATTTTCTAAGACGTTTTTCTTCATGTCCGCTTTGTGCGCTTCGATCTTCTTGTGCATTTCCGGATCAAACGCCCCCAGCATCGTCGCCGCCAGCACAGCCGCGTTTTTGCATCCGGCCTTGCCGATCGCAACAGTCGCTACTGGAACCCCGGCCGGCATCTGAACGATGGAAAGCAGGCTGTCCAGACCGTCGAGCGTGCTGGTCTTCATCGGGATGCCGATTACCGGCAATGTCGAGCAGCCGGCGATCACACCCGCCAGGTGCGCCGCGCCTCCGGCAGCCGCAATGATCACCTTTAATCCGCGGTCATACGCCGTTTTTGCGTATTCGATCGTTTCATCCGGCGTGCGGTGCGCGCTCAGCACAATCTTTTCATACGGAATACCGAAGGATTCCAGTGTTTCACAGGTGAATGAAACGTTTCCCTCATAATCGCTCATTGAACCCATGACGATCCCAACTACTGCTTTTTCTTCCATTTTCATACTCCTCCTTGAATTTAGAAATAGAAAAAGACATCAGAGAACCTCCAATGTCTACAAAACAAAAACAAAAAAGCCTTCGTTTTGTAGTCTTGCCGTTTACGGCAGCAAGGTAGAAACTTGTGAGCCTTATTCCCACGATTATACAAAATCACCAAGACGTCAAAAAGAAAACACAGGTGCAAAACACCCATGCTTAATTTTGATTTTTATGAAAAGTATCCTCCATGGAAATGCTCATCGTTGTCATTGCTCACCAGTCACCTTTCACGCGGATATAATACCATAAACACGCAGGCAAAAAAAGGCTTTTTCTTCCGTTTTGTTGAGATTTTACCTAAAATTGAGGCAAGCTTCGGGGCGCTGCTGCTTCGGCGTCGGCAAAGCTGGCGATGATCTTTCCCTTTTCCAGCGTCATCGAAAGAAACGTACTGCGATTGGAGGCTACCGCGATGCTGCCGGCGGAGACGGCTTTGTCTGCCGCAGGGTAAGCTGTCTTATAATATTTCGCTGCCTTATAATATAAGGATGAAAATATCGAAGCCAGAAAGCTCAGACGACAGAGCCGCAATACCCACAGAAAAAAAGAAGCGAGAGCCTTAACGCTCCAGCTTCATCCGGCGGTATTTTTTGCCGATCGCCGCTTTTAAACGATTGGCGACCTCGTCCTTCTGTTCTTTCTTAAAGTCAAACGTCAGCTGCGTCAAAGAGGTTTTGCCCTTCTTGTCCACTTCCTTGACCGTCATCACAACCTTGCATTTATTCTTGACTTCCTTCACATCATATTCAGTAATCGCGTCAAACGGCACCGCGCTGCCCATATACATGAAGCCGTCGCTGCCTAAGCCGTCGCTGATCAGCGCAAACATGATGATGACCACCGCCATTAAGACCGAGCGCAGAACCGTCATCGGGCTGAAGTCCAGCGCCAGAAAAGGCAGAAAGCAAAGTGAAGCGGCGATCAGGATCATTATCCGCGACGCTGTCCAGAAGCAGCAGTAAATCTGAATCGCTTTCTTCTGCCGCAGCAAAATCCGGATCAGCCAGACGCACGCACCGGCAAAAAACAGGAGTAAAATAAGATTAAAAATTTCCATAGGGTTCCTTCCTTGTGTTGTAATTGAATTGAATGACCGTGGCTTTATTAAAGCAGCTCGATTCCGTTATCGTGGCACAGCTTGCGCATGATCGGCGGCCACAGCGAAGCCTGGACTTCGCCGATGTGCGCCTTATGCAAAAGAAGCATACAGATCCGGCTCTGACCAATGCCGCCGCCCATCGTTAACGGCAGATCCCCCGCCAATAACGCGCGGTGAAACGGCAGCACCGCGCGTTCGGGACAGCCGGCCTTGTTCAGCTGATCGATCATGCTGGCCTCATCGACACGGATGCCCATGGATGAGATTTCCATCGCCCGATTCAAAACGGCGTCCCAGATCAGCAAGTCGCCGTTGAGCTGCCAGTCGTCATAGTCCGGCGCCCGCCCGTCATGCGGCTGACCGTTGCTCAGCAGTCCGCCGATCTGTTCAATAAAGACCGTGCCGTATTCTTTCGTGACCGCGTCTTCCCGCTGCTTCGCCGTCAACGACGGATAGCGGTCCAACAGTTCCTGCGCGGTAATAAACTTGACTTTTTCTTCAATGATCGGCGTGATCTGCGGCACATTGGCGCACAGCACTTCGTCGGTTTCCTTTAAGCTGCGCACGATCAGGCGGACGGTTTCTTCCAGCTGCTCCAGCGTCCGCTGAGGGCGCAGGATGATTTTTTCCCAATCCCACTGATCGACGTAAATCGAGTGCAGATTGTCCAGATCTTCGTCGCGGCGGATCGCGTTCATATCGGTATATAAGCCCTCGCCGGGACCAAAGTCATATTGCTTTAACGCCAGCCGTTTCCACTTCGCCAGCGAATGAACGATTTCCGCTTCGGTCTGCGTCTCCTTGACGTCAAAGTGAACCGGGCGCTCCACGCCGTTGAGGTTGTCGTTAAGACCGCTGGCGGCTTCAACAAACAGCGGGGCGCTGACGCGGATCAGGCGCAGGTTGTCCGCCAGCTTGCGTTCAAAGGTATCCTTGACAAGCTTGATCGCCATCTGGGTTTCTTTCTGGTTAAGCAGCGAGCGGTAATGTTCAGGCAGTATGCAGTGTTCGATCGACATGGTATCCCCCATTTCAAAACTGTCTTTTATTATACCAGCATCCTCGTCATAACAAAAGTAAAAGACAGGAATTTCTCCTGCCCTTAATCAATCTTTTGAACAATTTCCAGCGAAACGCTGACGCGCGTCGGCTGACCGCAAAGCTCCAGTTCCAGCACTGCTCTCCGCTTATGCCGGTCGATCTTCACGATCTGCGACTCGAAGCCTTGCAGCGGGCCTTCGGTAATGATGACCTGATTGCCCTGAATCAGACCGGTGGAGTGTTCCAGCACCTTATTTTTGCCCAGCAGCCGCTCGAGATAGTCCTTCTCCTCGCTGCGCAGCGCCGGGGTTCCTTCTTTATCGAATTTCAACAGCTTGACGATTCCCGTTTTCTGCATCCGCAGTTCTTTAATCTGTTCGTCCATCGCCGCCTGTTCCAGCTCGCTTTCAATGAACAGATAGCCGGGGAACATAATCTTTTCGACAAGTTCGGAGATTCCCTGTTTTCTGAAGACGACCTTCATCTTCGGAATAAAGGCATGCAGTCCCTGGCTGAGAAAAAAATCGCGGATTTTTTCTTCCATGCCGCCGCGGACAAACAGTACATACCAGTTCATTCGATCTCCCCTTTCGACAAGAATCGTTTAAAGGATACAAAGTTCACCCGGAAATGTCAAGAAACAAACGGGATTGTTTCTACTTTCACATAGCGTTACTGAAAGGAAGTGACTTTGTTTCCACTTTTCAAGGGTCGATTCTCAGCCAGTCTGACAAACTTCTGTCGCCTTCTTTATGCGGATGGATTGTCATAAAAAAGCGGCCGAAATCGACCGCCTGAAAAATATTGAATTAGTATCCGAGATCTTCGTTGATCAACAAGACATGAATGCGTCCTGGAACATGACTGCGCTGCAGCGTAACCGCGGCGGAACAAATCCGGGTCGGTAATTGGCAATCGGCGCAATACCCGATCTTTGTGCACGGATTATCCTTATTTAAACGAACACAGTTGGCCGGAGCCGCAAGGGTCTTTACACGATCCTGAGCTGCCTGCAGATCCTTGACGATCTTGTTGGCGCCGGCGATGACCAACACGTGTTCCGGCCCATAAATCATGGCCGCAACGCGGTTTCCATTGCCGTCCACATTGTATAATTCACCTGTCATCGTAACGGCGTTGGTGCTGGTCAGAAAATAATCGCAGGACAGCGCCGCGTGATAAATCTCGTGCGGATGATCGCTGTGATAACGATCCAGATATTGTATGTCCTGATTGTTTTCCAGAAAATCAAGAATGCCGGTTTCAAATAACGTCATGGACCCGCCAACGCTGACCGATACCTGATCTTTCAGCAGCCCCTTCAAATATTCAAGGCATTCTTTTTGTGTCGGAAACAGATCGACTTGAAACTGATGGTCTTCGAGCTTTTTCTTCGCCTGCAGCATCTGCGTCCACCGCAGCGTTTGCGTATGCTTATCCATTTTCACTCCACCCTTTCCCGCAATGATTCTTTCAATACTTCTATTTTAGCATCACTGAGGCCGATCTGTCTTAAATATTTTTCAGCCGATCCATACGTTTTCCGCAAATGGTCCAATGTGCGGATCATGTTGGATTTCGGCGATCCCAAAACGGCGTCCGGATCCTTGATTCCCATCTTTTTCAGCATTGCCAGCTGATCCTTCAAATGTGGATTCAGATACAAAGCGGTTGCCGCGTAATCCTCAACGATCAGGTCTTCCTCTGCCCCGACCAAGTCCAGCAGCAGCATTGCCGTAACGCCTGTGCGGTCCTTGCCTGCCGTGCAATGGAACAGAATACACCCTGCGGTGTCCGCCATCGCTTCAAATACTCTTTTTATCGTATTCTGACTGTGATCCAGTAAGCCGATATAAACCTGACCCATATCGGAGGGAAAACCCGAGGCGCTCATCCCGGAATTCACCTGGTCCAACAGCGGAAAGCTCAGATGCTCTACGCCCAGCTTCGGATCCGGCGCTTGTTCCTGTTCAAACTCAGAGCGTAAATCAACGACTAACGATAATCCTTTTTCCTTTAAAACTTGCCGGTCTTCCAGCGTTAAACCGCATAAAGAATCGCTGCGAAGGAACCGATTTCTCTTTGTCTGTCCACCATCCTTAAGCGGATAGCCCCCTAACTCGCGGGTGTTGTGCGTTCCTTGCAGGATCGGTTTATTTACCATATTGCCATCCCTTTCTGTATCTAGGGAATATTGTAACGTAATTTTAGAAATAATGCTATGGCCTAGCCCTTCTGCAATTCCTTGATTCGTGATGAAAATCAGGTTGTTAAAAAAGGAACTCCGCGGAGTTCCTTAACTTATTGCTTAGAAATGTTTTACGCGGTCTTCGTACTTCGCGTAGATCGCATCGTTGTTGAAGCCATCGACGTTCTGGCTCTGGAAAACAGGCAGTTCGCAGCCTTCTGCCGCCAGGATCTTTAACGCTTCGTTTACGATCGTATCCAGAACGAAGATGCTGGAAATCGTGCTGCCCGGGCCCGTCGCTACGCCGCCGACATTCATCAGCGCGTCGCCGTCAGGTACGCAGTTGTCCAGAATGCAGTCAACGCATTCGAACAGACGCTTGCCGCTTGGATGACGGCTGGTCGTGTTCTGCGACTGATGCAGGTTCGTCAGCGCGATCGTGTAGACGCCTTCCTTCTGGCAGCGCATGGCCATTTCAACCGGAACCGCGTTACGGCCAGAGTTGGAAATGATGATCATGATGTCATTTTTGTCAATCTTGTACTGATCAAAAATAACATCCGCCAAACCGGAAACCTTTTCCATCGCACCGCTGCGGCGAGCGCCGAAGTTCGTCAGTGCATCCGGATCCAGAATCGCGTTGACATTGCCCAGTCCGCCGGCACGGCAGAACAGTTCGATGCCGATCATGTGCGAATGACCTGTGCCAAAGACATGGATGATGTGATTGTTCTTGATGTTGTCGGCGAACTTGACAGCCAGCTCCTGGATTTTTTCCTTGTTGGTGTCATCCACTTTGTGCAGCAGTTCTTCGACCTTGTTCATGTATTCAAAATTGTACATTTTTAGTACCTCCCTTTTCCTTTATTAAATACGGCCCACGTATTTCTGTCTTAATTCTGCGTTATGCCTGCGGTTTTCTTCGCTGTCTTCGCTCAGCAGCAGCGGCAGCTCCACGCCTCTCTCGCTTAACAGACGGCAGGTTTCCGTCGTAATCGACTGCGCGATAAACGCGCCGGTGATCGAAGAAATCGAACAGATCTTTTCGATCTTGCCTGTTTCAATCAACGCATCACCCTGCGGCCCGCAGTTGTCGATGACCACGTCGCCCATCTCATAAAGTTTCTTGCCGCTTGGATGACGGCTGGCTTCCGCGCTGGTATGCTGCCAGCTGGTCACAACGATGACCTTATGACCTTCCTGCTTTGCCTTGATCGCAAAGTCGATGACAACGCCGTTAATCCCGGAGTTGGATATAATGATAAAGCTGTCCTGCGGACGGATGTCGTATAAATCGTACAGCCGGTCCGCAATATCCGCACGACGTTCAAAAATGTTGTCCGGATCCTTAAATTCCGCTAACGAAACCTTGCCATGCAGAACGAAATCGCTGGTCACAATCGTATGAAACGGCACTAACGAACCCGGACGGCCAGCCAGCTCCATCCCGAAGCCCACGGAATGGCCGGAACCAAAGACATGCACAACGCCGCCCTGGGCGATCGTTTCAGCGCAAACCTCGGAAGCCTTGCGGATGTTGTCCATTTC
>NZ_CFQZWI010000048.1:0-21530 GCF_986127675.1 Holdemania sp.
AATGGTGACTCGTACGAGATTCGAACTCGTGAATGACGCCGTGAAAGGGCGCTGTGTTAAGCCACTTCACCAACGAGCCAAAAAAAATGGCGCCTAAAACAGGGCTCGAACCTGTGACCTAACGGTTAACAGCCGTTTGCTCTACCGACTGAGCTATTTAGGCGTTTGCTTAATTATAATATCATAAGCCTTAAGGGTATGCAAGCACTTTTTTTCGTTTTTTAAATTTTTTTAATTCCATTTTTTAACATTTCTCAAAGGAAAAGTCTGCCCGGATCCGGGCAGACCACCGCTGTTTCAAAATTGCGTTAAATTGACGACCCATTTCTCTTTCCGCACTAACGAATAGGCGATCACCAGCTTCAGAATATCCGTCATCTGTCCGATGACATACAACACCAGAATATCAACGCCGGTAAAATAGGTGAAGCAGCAGATCAGCGGAATGTTCACCGTCCACATATAGCCCGAATCCATAAACAGAGTCGAACGCGTATCGCCGCCGGCGCGCAGAATGAAGTAGCACTGCGTGTTGCCCATATAAATCCAGAACATCACCGACATGATCCGCAGCACGTCCACCGCAACCTGCTTGGCGGTAGGCGACACCTGATAGAAATGCGGAACGACAAACGAAGAACCAAACATCAGAACCGCGAACAACAAGGAAAGCATGACGCTGAAGCCCAGCAGCTGATAACCATGATCGCGCGCTTCGTCCAGCTTGTTCGCACCCAACGGCTGCGAAACCAGAACCGTCGTCGCTGCGGCCATCCCGCCGAACAGCACGAAGAAGATATCGCCGATCGTATTCGCAATCGAATAACCGGACATGACCTCCGGTCCGCGCGTCGCATAGAACTTGAACAACGTCGCCATTCCCAGCGACCACATGACTTCGTTGAGCGCCAACGGCGCCGCCTTGATCAGAATGCTGCGGGCCAGCTGGCCGGGAACGTGGAACAGCTGCGCCAATTTGGTTTTAAACGGCAGATCCAGCTTCGTCAATACGATCAGCAGCACGGCCGCTTCCAGCACCCGGGCGATCAACGTCGCGATCGCCGCGCCCTCAACACCTAAGCGCGGAAAACCGAAATTCCCGAAGATCAGACAATAGTTCAGCACCGTGTTCGTCAGCACCGCCCCGGCGCTGATCACTAACGGAATTCTGGTTTCCCCCACCGCCCGCATCGCGCTGGAAATCCCCAATGACAACGCCATCGGCAAAAACGTAAACGCCGCAATCCGCATATAGGCGCTGCCCAGCTGAATGATCACCGGGTCGCCCGTAAAGAAATGCACAATCTCCTGCGGCGCCAGAATCCCCAGGATGAAGAACGGGATCATGATCGCATACGCGCTTAAGATCGAGAACCGGAACGATTGCTTCATTCGTTCCTCATCCCGCGCCCCGAAGAACTGTGCGATGAAGATCGCCGCGGCCGCCAGCACGCCGTTGGTCCCATAGGTCGCGATAATATAGAACCGATTGACCGCCGCGACGCCGCCCAGCGCCGCATCCCCCAGCTGGCCGACCATTAAATTATCGACAAGGTTAACCGAACTGGTGATCAGCTGCTGCATCATCAACGGGACCGCCACAGCCAGCGCCAGCTTGTAAAACTGCCGCGTTCCGAAAAACTTCGAGAATCTTTTTTTCATTTTTCCCTTCCTCCCTCTTTGAAATCAATGGTATCAGTTTATCATACTTTTCAAAGAAGGTCATCCTTCCCTTGAAGCAAACAGAAAAAGCCGCGGTTTCAGCTTCCTGCCGCTCTCTTCCGCCGCTCTTTCCTTTTCTGATAGATATTGTTTGAATTTCCGGCTTTTGCCGGACTACCGTTTGATTCCTCAGGCTTACGCTCAGCCTTCCAGATCCTTCAGGAACTGATCGCACGCCTGATCAAAGCTTGAATACGTCTGAATTCCGTTGGCTTTCAAGCCGCCGATCACAAACGCGTTGTAGCCGATCGGACAATCCAGGCCGGATGCCTGATTGCGTCCGATCCGGGAATCGGAGTACACCGGGTACAGCTGGATCGGCTTGCCGCTCAGCTTCTTCTCCAACAGAATGCCCAGCGCCATGTGGCTGCCGGTATCTTCATTCGCCAGATCCAGGAACACGTGCGTCGCTTCGCACTGGAAATGATAATCGGCTTCAAAGATCGCTGCCGGCGTCGACGCGCCGCCTTCGTTTAAAGGCAGGTCGATCGGATTGACAAGCTGAACATCGACATCCCGCTTTGCCAGTTCCTGACGCAGCCGTTCCCCTTCCTTCCGGCGCTGATATTGATCGGCTTCGGTAAACAGCGGGCCGACAAGATAGACCGTGATCATTCCTGCACCTCGCCTAACGCCCAGTCGATATAGCTCTGCATTTCAGCGATCGTTTTCAGATGGGCTTCGCCCTTGCCGCGGTCATGACTGCCGAGCGCCAGCACGCGCAGCAGCACCGGATGATCGCTCTGGTTGTTTTCCTGCAGTCTCGCGGCCATTTTCTTGCCATGATACGGCGGCACGTTGTTATCACATTCGCCAGTCTGGATATACGTTGCCGGATAAGCGATCCGGTGGATGTTGTGATATGGAGAATAGGAAAGCATGTACGAAAACAGCGCCGGATCCATCGGATCGCCGTATTCGGTGATATACATCGGTCCCCGGTCATCGTTGCGGAAACGGATCATATCGGTATGCGGCACCGAGGCGATGACGCAGCCCCACAGATCGGGCCGCATCGTCAGCAGCGCGCACATCAGCAGTCCGCCGTTGGAACCGCCGCAGATCGCTGTTTTCTCAGGGCAGGTCCAGCCTTCCTGCTGGATGCGCTCAGCGGTCGCGATAAAATCGGTGAAACAGTTTTTCTTGTTTGACAGACTTCCCCCTTCATGCCAGCGGGTGCCGTATTCGCTGCCCCCGCGCAGGTTGATGCTGACATAGATCCGGCCCTGGCTGACCCAGTCGACGATGTCCAGATCGACAAACGGATTATTATAGGAAGGCAGGATCGCGTTGTTGTAGCCGCCGTAGCCATACATCAGCGTCGGGGTCTTTCCCGTTTTCTCCAACCCCTTCGGCATGACGGCAAAGGCCGGGATGCGCTCGCCGTCCGGAGCCTCAGTGAAAATCTGCCGGACTTCGATATCCGCCGCCGTTTTGGGATTCGGCTGATACAGCACGCTCAGCTGATCGCCGGTCAGCTTCAAAAGCATCGGCGAATGGACAAACGATTCAAATTCCAGAATCAGCGAATCGGATTTGCGAATTCCGCGCCCATTCTGCATGGCCAGCGTGCACGCGCCCCATTGGCTCGGCAGCGACAGATCATGGACCTTCTTTCCTTCAGCGTCCACCACGCGGACGAACGACGCCGCATCTTTTAAATAGAACAGCACCAGCTGATCCCCTTGACGGATCGCATCTTCCAGCTTCATTTCACATTCTGCGACCAGCGTCCTGCCTTCCGCCAGCGTCTGGCCTTGCTTCACAGCGATCAGACGCCCCAGCGGCGCCTGAGACTGGGTCAGGAAAATCAGCTCCCCGTTCAGCGTATCGACATAGGTGAACGCACCTTTTATGTTCGCGCTGACAGAGACAAATTCGCCGTTGTCCTGCTGCACAAAGATCACGGTATCGGCATAATTTTCCATCACTTCCGCAACGACCGTGGCCCCGTCGGCGGAACAGGCCAGACGTACCAGCACGGCGTTTTCACGGTAATCAAAGCAGGTTTTAATTTCATCCGTGTCGCAGTCATAACAACGAACATGGTTGACGTTCAACCCTTTTTCCGGATCGGCGTCGGCGTCGGAATACAGAATCCGGCGGCCGGTCTTATCCCACAGCGAGTAGAAAATCCCGTCCAGCTTGCGGATCAGCTTGTTTTCCTTTTGATCGACGACCAGCACGCACGGGCGGCCAGCCCCGTCTTCCAGTCCGGTATAATAAATCAGATCCGGATCCGTAAAGGACGGATTGGCCGTAAACACCGTAATCGTTTCCGGAATCAGGCTCAGATCCGCTTCCCGGATTTCTTTAAATTCCTTGTCCAAAACGACCAGCGTACGCGTGCCGTCCGCGTTGGCCCGGGTTGCCCAATAGCCCTCCGGCGTTTCCGTGACGGCGGTATAGCTGGCGTAAAACGGCCGCGCCTGCAGCTGTTCCTTTTTCTTCGCATAGCCCGGCAGCGTGCTGAAAAACTGATCGGTCAGCGCATTTTCCCTGGCGACCCAGCTCAGCACCGCGGGATCCTTCGGCTGTTCCAGTCCGATATACTCGTCCTTCATCGTCACGCCGAAGCGGGTTTCGGACCAGTCGGATTTTTTCCATTGCGGATAATTCATAACTCTGTTTCCCTCCTTGAAATTTCATTGATCTCATTGTACCACAATGCGCGGGGAAAAAGGATCCTCTTCCGCCGCCGAACACGTCGTCATCGTTTCTTAAGAAACCTGTCATAGACCTTCACAAAGCGTCATGGGGAAGTAAAGAACTTAAGATCTTTTCCTTTTATACTGAAAGTGACAAACAAGTCACCGGAGCGGCCATGGGAAAGTCATCTTCCGGTGGCATAATAAGGGAAACTTCAAGGAGAGTGAATTGTATGAGCCGACGTCGAGTTACGGAATTTCTGCCTTTTCTTCTGCCGCTGCGCAGAAAGCAGAAAATCTGGTGTTTTTATCAGAAAATGAAGCATGACGGGAATCGTTATGCGCGCAGGCAGGCCGAAGAACGGCTGCCGTATATCCAATATGAATGTACGCAGGGATTAATCAATCCTGACAGCGGGTATGATATTCAATATCAATACAACAAGGCCCACAACCTGAAGGTGGTCTCCCGCCGCATGCAGCAGCTGATCATCGAACCGGGCGAGGTGTTCTCGTTCTGGCAGCTGGCGCGGGGCGCCGATCACGATGATCCCTATCTGCCGGGGCTGGGGCTGCACGATGGTAAAATCGTACCGGTCCATGGTGGCGGGCTGTGTTTTATGAGCGAACTGTTATATTGGATGGTGCTGCATACGCCGCTGACGGTGATCGAGAAGCATCCGCATCTGGTCATCTCGCTGCCAGCCAATCCGAATGCAGAAATGCCGGCGGGGATCGACGCGACGATTCAGGAGGGCTGGAGCGATCTGAAATTCCGCAACGATACGGATCAGCCGTTTCAGCTGATTCTGGACTTTGACGAGGATTCCGTTCACGCGCAGTTCCGATGCGCACAGCCGCCGCGCTGCCGCTACGAGGTGACTGGTTCCGCGCTGACTTATTCGCGAAAAAAAGGACAGATCTTCCGCACACAGGATATTGCGCGCACGATCTACGACGCGCACAGCGGTGAACTTGTGCGCAAGGAAGCCTGTTACACCAGCCGCAGCCGGATCGATTATCCGCTGCCGCCGGAAACTGAAATTATCGAGGAGGACTAAATCATGAACGAAAAATTGAACGTTGCCGTCCTGTTTGGCGGCAGCAGCGACGAATACCATGTTTCTTTGCATTCCGCGGCGGGCGTGCTGCGGGCACTGGATCCGCAGCGGTACACAGTTGTAAAAATCGGCATTGATCCTCAGGGCGACTGGTTTCTCACAAATGCAAGCGCGGCGGAAATCGAAGCAGATCAGTGGCATACAGCATCGGATCTGCGTCTGCAACTGACCTTGGCGCGCAGTGACTTTGAATTAAAAAGTGAAAACGGTGAAACCGTCGCAGTCGACGTCTTCTTTCCGGTCCTGCATGGCCGCAATGGCGAGGATGGAACGCTTCAGGGCATGCTGGAATTGTTCCACATTCCTTTTGTCGGCTGCGGCATGGATGCTTCGCTGCTCGGCATGGACAAGGCGCTCAGCCATCAGCTGGCGCGGCAGAACGGAATCGAGGTCAGTCCGTTCGTCGTGTTCGCTTATTCTGAGATCGATCAAAAGCGAGAATCGCTGAAACGGCTGCATCTGCCCTGCTTCGTCAAACCGGCCCGCGGCGGTTCCTCGATCGGCATCACCAAGATCAACGCTTGGGAAGAACTTGACGACGCCTGCGCGGCAGCGGCCGAACATGACAGCCGGATTTTAATTGAAGAAGCCGTCGAGGGTGAGGAAATTGGCTGTTCCCTCCTTCAAACCTGCGACAGCCTCGTGACAGGTGCGGTCGACCGGATTCATTTAAACAGCGATTTCTTCGATTATGAAGAAAAATATGTCGATACCCACGCGCAGGTGGAATGTCCGGCGCAGCTGCCGGATTTCATCAGCGAACAGATGCGCTGTCTGGCACGGAAGTTGTGGGAAATCCACCATTGTCAGGGACTGGTGCGTGTGGATTGTTTCCTGACCCCGGACCAGCGAATCGTGTTTAATGAGATCAACACGCTGCCGGGCATGACCGCGACCAGTCGCTATCCGCGCATGATGGGACAGGCGGGTATTCCCTTTGAAACGATTCTGGACACGTTAATTGAAGACGCTCTGCGGCGGGGGAGGATCGCATGAACTGCGTACGGCTTGTCAACCGGGAACATCGTCTGGAAGCGGATGAATCTTACTGGACCCGCGAGCTGGTCTGGATTGATGAAAACACTCAGCTGCAGCCAGTCTGCGCCCGCGCTTTAAACGCCTGGATTACCCATTGTGGCGGGGAAAACGAAGTGACGTTTGTCAGCGGCTGGCGCAGTTATGATCAGCAGCGAACACTCATGAGCGAAACGGAAAGTGAACGGGGATGGGATTACGCGCATCAGTTCGTCGCCGAGGTGCGGGCCAGCGAACACCATACCGGACTGGCCATCGACCTGGGCATCGCCGGCAAGGATCAGGATCTGATCTGCCCGGATTTCTCCGGTCCTCTGGCGGATCGGATGCGGGAATGCGCCGATCAGTTCGGCTTTATTTTCCGTTACCCCAAACACAAAACAGAAATTACCGAAATCAGCGAAGAACCCTGGCATTACCGTTATGTCGGACTGCCGCATGCGCAAATCATCGCCGATCACGACTGGGTGCTGGAGGAATACGCCGCTTTTCTTAAAGCTTATACCAAGACCAACCCCTATCGCTATGATGACGGGCAACGCCGCTGGCAGCTGTGGACGCAGCCGCTGGCCGAAACGCTTCCGCCCGCTGAAAACACGTCGATCGAAAGCTCACAGCTGGATGAAACGACTTGCTTATTCGTCGAAGCGCTGGATCCTGAGCCAATTCCGGAAGGCCGGGATAGGGCCTGGGTCGAGCTGGACGGGATCGCGCTGCGGCACAATTTGACGATCTTGAGAAAAGCCATGGCGCCGCAGCAAGAAATCATGGCGGTCTTAAAGGCCAACGCTTATGGACATGGTCTGGAGCCGACCGCGGATTTCCTGAGCCGGCAGGGCGTCCGGCATTTCGCCGTCGCCACGGTTGAGGAAGCCAAGGTGATCCGGGCGATCAATCCGACCGCGGAGATTCTGATCTTAGGCTATGTTCCACCGCAGCGGGCAGAAGAACTGTCGCGTCTGCATCTCTCCTTAACCTTAACCAGTTACGATCAGGCCTGTCAGCTGGATCAGACCGGCTGTCCGATCAGCGCACATCTGCCGGTGGACAGCGGGATGCACCGTCTGGGTGAAACCGCGGAGGATCTGGACGCCATCGCGCGGTACTATGCGCTGCCTCATCTTCAGATTACCGGCCTTTATTCCCATCTTTATGAAGCGGATAACCTGAGCGCTGAAGCCATTGCGCATACCCGGGGGCAGATCGAACGGTTCTTTCACGTCGTGGACGGTCTGAAACAGCGGGGAATCGATCCGGGCCGCGTGCATCTGCAGGGCAGTTATGGATTTCTGAATTATCCGGAGCTGCGCTGCGATCTTGTCCGCTGCGGAATCGCGCTGTTCGGCTGCATCGCCTCATTCCGATCCCGGATGGCGCTGGATTGGCGGCCCGTTGCTTCCGTCCACACCCGGATTGCGGCGTTGCGGCCGTTGAAAAAAGGGGAGGGCGCAGGGTACAATCATGCCTGGGCCGCTCCTTGCGATACGACCGTCGCGATTCTTTCGATCGGTTATTCCGATGGTCTGCTTCGCAGTTCCTCCTTCCAGGGGGCAGAAGTTCTGATTCATGGACAACGCCGTCCGATCGTCGGCGCGATGTGCATGGATCAATGTCTTGTGGATCTCGGCTCTTTGCCCGCGGCTGTCGGGGATGAAGTCGTCGTGATCGGTAAACAGGGAATGGGCCAAATCTCCGCACTGGAAGTCGCAGAAAAAACTGGAACGATTGTTCCGGAAACGTTAAGCATGCTTCGTGGACGAATGCCGCGCATTCTGGTTTAATCTGGTCTAATAAACTTGGATTTTCATCCAGTTCCAACTGAAGTATATTCCCTGTCAGGGGCAAAGATAAAAAGGGCAGGCAAGATAACGTTTTATATAACGTTTTATCTTGCCTGCTTCTTTGTATGGAAATTCTATTCCTTCCCGAACCGAGTAAGAACTCATAAAAAGATCATCGCCTTAATAAACTATAATTTATTTCTCCATCAAATGATTCTTCACAAAATCAAGTAGCAACTCTTTAAATACACTTTCTTCTCCTTGGAAATCGCTGAAATAAATTTCTATTGAATCTTCGTCTAAATACTTTATAAAGTTTATAACAACTATATCATTATCACTATATACAATACTATCCTTTAATTCAGTATAGGTAAGTTTTACATCTTCCGTAAAATCAATATAACTATTCTTCAAAAAAGATTGTTTCTCATAAACTCCTAAAAAACCAATCAGCTTAGTATATAAATCACCTTGTTCAATAGTATCTTCTGATAGTTTATAAGAAGCCATAAGATAAAACTGAATTTGGTTTGTAAATTTTTCTATTTTATCACAGAACGAATTCTTAATGTCTCCTTGGCAGCTAAAACAATCTATGTATAACTCATCAAAATCGGCATATTCATAAATATTATAATTTCCCAACAAGTTTTTATATGGAATGTGTATAGATTCCGGCGTTTCAATTTCCACACACACTAATTTATCCGTTTTTGTAAAAGTACAGGATGCTAAGAAGAATATCATAATGCAAATAAGCAATTTTCTCACTTTATTCACCACGCTTTCTATAAATACAAGTGATGTTTTTTATCTTTAGTTTAATATGAACTCACATAAATACATAAGACTCAAATCAATTAGTTTCTGCCTATTATCCAGACAGAGTATCTCATTACAATTACAGTATAGTACAAAACAATCTATATAACAGGTTATTTAATCACAAATTCTTTGGATACAATTAAATAGTTAGATATATATCGAAAGTAACAAAATTCATGGTCCAAATTTATTATCGAAACTCAAAAACAGGCTATTAAAAACATGAAATTAAACGAAGAAAAAGAAAATTTGGATTTATCAAATAGGTTTTTATTCAGTTTAGGATAGTCTAGAATTTCTATATAAAGAAACAGGCAGTACAGAGCATATCGTGCCTTGTACCACCTGTATTTTTATATATTTTCCAAGTTTACAGTAAAATCATCTGTCTGTTTTTTCATTACTTTCTTCTCAATCAGCAAGTCTGTCGATCTGCCGGACTCTCACCCGGCGGTACATGACGGCACTGAACACCATGCACACCGCTTCAGAGAGCACAAATGCCAGCCACAGCGCGTTCAGCCCGCCCCAGGTTGAAAGCAGCCAGGCCAGCGGCAGCACCAGGATCAGCTGACGGCCCAGCGACACCCACAGCGAAAGCATGCCGTCGTCCAGCGCCTGGAAGATTGAGCACAGCACGATCGACACCCCGGCAAACACAAACGACAACGAGATCGTCTTGAGCGCCGGAATGCCGATATCCAGCATCTCGGCGGATGCGTTGAACATTCCCAACAGGGCCTGCGGAAACGCCTGAAAGATCAAGGTTCCCAGCGCCATGATCATCACCGCGGCGATCAGCGAATACCGCGTCGCCTGGTAGATCCGTTGTTTTTTCTGCGCCCCGAAATTGTAGCCCACAATCGCGATCAATGCGCTGTTCATCCCCATGACCGGCATGAAGATAAACTGCTGCAGTTTGGCGTACACGCTGTAAACCGAAATCGCCAGTTCCGAATACGGCATTAATATCATATTCATGCCCAGCGTCATCACCGACGCCACCGACTGCATGATGATCGCCGGGAAGCCGACCGAATAGATCTGGCGGCAGGTTTCCAGAGAAAACCGGAAATGATTCAGACCCAAGTGGATAAACGGAATCTTCTTATGAATGATCCACGCCCCCAGCACCATCGCCAGAATCTGCCCGGCTACCGTGGCGATGGCCGCGCCCATGATGCCCATTTCCGGCAATCCGAACAAGCCGAAGATGAAGATCGGATCCAGAATGATGTTGACCAGCGCTCCGATGCCCTGCATGACCATGTTGTAAATCGCGTTGCCGGTCGCCTGCATGATCCGTTCCATCACAATCTGTACGAACACGCCGAAACAGAATACCGTGACGATTCCCATATACAGCGCCGCCTGCGAAGCGATCGCTTCGGAGGTGGTAAACAGATTGGCGAACATCCGCGCTCCGCCTAAACCGAAAAGCGCAAACACCGCCGCGCTCAGCAGCGCCAGAACGACGCCGTGCTGCGCAGCCTGATTTACCTCTTCCATCCCGCCTTCGCCCAAGCGCCGGGCCAGAAGTGAATTGACGCCGACCGCGGTGCCGACCGACACCGCGATGATCAGCATCTGAATTGGAAACGCCAGCGATACCGCCGCCAGCGCGTCTTGTGAATACCGTGCGACAAACATACTGTCAACAATGTTGTAGCAGGCCTGAATCAACATCGAAAGCATGATCGGAAGCGACATCGCCGTCAACAGCTTCTTCATCGGCATCGTCCCCATTTTATTCTCCATTCTATTCCTCCTTCAAAATAAAAAACCACTCTGTGTTTTTTAGAGTGGTTTTGCCTCACTGATTTTTTGATTCCCTTTTTCGTCTTTCCCGCAGGCATTCCTGAGGGTCCGACCGGGATTAGTTTACGCTTTCCTGATCCGCTTGTCAAGCAGATTTCTTTCCGTCAGTCCGTTTCCCCATCTGCCTGCCACTCCTGTTGACGGGCCTGCCAGAACTGCCGGTCCTTGTCGGTGACAGGCCGCAGCACGCGGCAGGGATTCCCGGCCGCGATCACACCGTCAGGCAGATCGTGGGTCACAACGGTACCGGCGCCGATCACAACCTCATTGCCAATCGTCACGCCGGGATTGACGATCACATTGCCGCCGATCCAGACAGAATTGCCGATTGTAATCGGCTTGCCATACTCCAATCCGGTATCCCGGACCTCCGCGCTCAGCGGATGCGCCGCGGTGTACAGACACACCCGCGGTCCCAGCATGACATGATCGCCGATTGTAATCGGACACACATCCAGAAACAGACAATCATAATTCGCAAAAAAATGATCGCCAATTTCAATCTGACTGCCGTAATCACACCGAAACGGCGGCATGATGACCACGTCTTCGCCGACGCTGCCCAGCAGCTCCTGCAACAACGTCTCGCGTTCCTCCTGCTGATCCTCTGCGGTCATGTTATAACGCCGGGTTAAGCGTAAAGCCCGCTGATGATCCGCCGTCAGCTGCGGATCCTGCGCGGTATACAGTTTCCCCGCCAACATTTTCGCCTGTTCATTCATCGTCGTTTCGTTTCCTTTCTTCGCTTTTCCTGTGCGCTTATTGCAGCGCAAGACCGTTTTAAGGAAAAGCTGCAAGATTCTCTTATTTTCCCGGGTTTTCCCAGGGATGGCAAGATGCTGCCCTACGCGCTTCAGTTTCAGAAGCGGCAACTGAGCCTGTTTGCGCGCCTGTTCAGTTTGCTTTCGTTTTAGAAGTCCACATTGGTGAAATCATCTCCATCGTCAAGCATGACGTGCGACTCCTCGTTGATTTTCTGCATCGCCAGCGTTAGCCGCTGCATGAACAGCTCGCGGTCTTCGTCCTCAAACGCCTCCGCCATCAGCGCCGCAAAATGCATGATGATCGCATCCGCTTTCCCGCAAACCTGCCGGCCATACGGCGTCGTTTTTAAATGCAGGCTGCGGCGATCCTTCTGTTCGATCTCCCGCTCGACAAAATCATTGCGCACAAAATAACTGATAATTTTGGTGACGTTCGATTTCGACATCCGGAAGACTGCAGCCAGCTCGCCCGGTTTTACGCCTTCATGTTTTCGGATATACTCCAGCACCTTTAAATAATGAGGATTGATCCAGTTTGCGATCTGTTGATCGATTGACTGCGTATACGTCGTACATAACGCAGAAAGCAGCACGTAATATTGTCTCTCTTTCGCTTCCATCCGCAGCCCCCTTTCGTCTTTCTCATTGTACCGCACATCCGAAGAAAGGAAAATCCCTCTTGTGAGAATCCGCAGAATTTTCGTGATTTTTCACTTGTGCTGGCGGCTGAATTCGCTGATCGAACTTCAGATTAACGTGGATAAACGATCTGATTGCGGCCTCTGGCCTTTGCCTGATACAGCGCTTTATCCGCTTGTTGATAGAGCGTCTCAAACAGGCAGCCCGCTTTGGCATAAGCACAGCCGGCGCTGACGCTCAGCCGGTCGGTCGCCGACAGCCGAATGTCCTGAACCCGCCGCCGCAGCTCTTCACAGCGGATTCGCACATTCTCCGCCTCACTCTGGCGAAGGTAGACGAGAAACTCATCACCGCCCGGCCGGCCGACAATTTCGCCGCTGAACACTTCCTGTAAAAGTTGGGCCACCTGCCCCAGCACCTGATCCCCTGCCCAGTGACCATAATTGTCGTTGACTTCCTTGAAATGATCAATATCCAGAAGAATTAAAGCACCGGTCTGTTCCGACCGCAAAACCGCCAGTTCCGCTTCCACCTGTTTGCGCGAGGCCTCAGCGTTGAGAATATGCGTCAGACTGTCGCGCTCCGCTTTTAAGCGCAGCCGTTCTTTCTCTTTAACCTGTTCGTCGATGTTGTTCAGCCGCCCGATCACATAGACGCAGCGCCCACTCGCATCCGTGATCGTCTGCATCGCGATGCGGAACCAGTGCGGCTGTTGCTGAGGATCACTCAGCGCAAGATCCCTTATCGTCTTTCCGCCGCTTTCCGTTTCCAGCAGCCGCGCAACTTCCTGCCTGATCTTCGCATAACGGAAGTCCGTGTGCGGCAGCTCGCGCATCTGTGCTGATTCCCCCGCAGCTTTCGCAGCCGGATCAAAAATCATCAGCTTCTGGGTTTTGATATCAAATTCAAAGAACAGGTCGTTGACCAGCTGGTATACCTGAAGATGTTTTTCCAACTCCAGCGAAATCTCACGATTCATTTTCGAACGCTGATGGCCGGCATACGCCAGCACAAGGATGATCAGCAAGCCGACCGCGCTGATCAACGTCACCGCCGTCAACGAATTCTCACGGATAAAATCCGTCAACGTCATCGTGTGATGGAAAACTGTATTCTTATAAATCAGCGACTGTGTTTCCTCATCGCTGGTCGACAGAATCACTTTGTTCAAAAGGGTCAGCAGCTCCTGATTGCCGCGGTTGGCGACGCCGAAACAGATCTCGTGCGTCTGCGCGGTCAAAGGGATCAGCCGCAGGTTGTTATATTTGGGCTGATTCAGATAATACTGCGCCGCATAGCCGTCGGCGATCGTGTAATCGGCCTGACCCTCATATACACTTTCCACGCAATCCTGCATCGAAGCGCAGACATGCGTCAGCGCCGTGTCTTCCCCATCAACCAATCCGCTGTTTTCGCTGAGAGCCATGACCTTGCCGCTCAAATTGGTTTCGTCAATGCGTTTGTTCAAAACCGCGACAAATTGGGAATTCAGATAGACCCGCGTCATTCCGAGGTTTCGCTTCTGGGCCAGATCATAGTCATAAGTCATCCCGGCGATCATTTCCACTTCGCCCGCAGCCGCCATTTGATCCAGCTGCGCCGTCGAGTCTGCCGGAACAAATTCAAACGTCAGGCCGGTCTTTTCGCTGATTGAGCGCAGATAATCCACGGCAATCCCGGCCGGCTGGCCCTGATCCTCAAATTCCAGCGGCGGATAATCACGCAGATAGCCCACGCGCACGCTCTGCGTCTTATCAATATACGCTTTCTCACTGTCCGAGAGCACAAGCCGGTTGGTTAAATTCCCGAAATACTTTTCTTCCAGCCGCGTGGAAAAGTAGGGATCCGACTGTTCAATGTTCTGCAAAGCATAGTTCAGTTCCTTGATCAGACCGCTGGTGTCCTTTTTGGAAGCGATGAAATAATACGGTTTGGGGGCAAAACGGGCGATTGTCCGCAGTCCTTCGACCCGGTCAGCGCTTGTTTTCAGCACCGCGTCCGCAGCTTTGTTTTGCAGCAGCTCCAGAACATTCTGATCATCGTTATAATAAACCAGCCGGGGATTGATCTTATTGATTTCACAGAATTCAAGAAATTCGTTCTTCCGGGCAACCGAATTTTCATGAATGGCGACCGTCAGATCCTGATCGATCCGCGAATCAATCACGATATCCCGCGTATCTTCCGCCGACACCTGCAGCACCGTTTCCACCATGCCGTAGCTGTATGCCGAGTAGTCATACTTTGCTTTCATGGATTCCGAGTACATCATCCCGCCCATTAAGTCGATCGTGCCCTCCGCCACCTGATCCATCAAAGCCAGAAGATCGTCGTCACTGTTGGAGCCGATGACAAATTCATATTCCCATCCGGTATACTGTGCGATTTCCTGTAAATATTCGTAGGTGTAGCCGCTCATTTTGCCATTTTCATCAATTTGCGTCAAACCAGACTGAAGCGGATAGGCAATCCGGACAACACGTTTTTTCTGAGCCTGCACGGCAGGAAAATCCCACATAAAAAAGAGCAGAAAAATCATTCCGATTTTTCCCCAGAAGGATGCTTGTTTTTTCCTCGTAATGCCCGCTGATTTCATTCCTTCACTCCTTGCCGCTGATCTTCGCAGATGATTTAAGATCCAATTTTATTCGCCGCCGATCAGGCTTTGTTCGCCTGTTTTCGCAGTTATAATTATTTATTCTCAATAACTTTTAGTATATCAAATATTTTGCGTTCCGGCAATCTGAGCCGAGAAATCCAGAGCTGGATTTAAGTAAAAACAATATGAATTCAGTACATAAAGACACATCCTGCTTTTTGAGCCGCCTCTGGTGATTCGCGGATGCGGCTGTTCCTCAGCCGCCTTCCTTTTTTCCAGCCGATCAGAATTTATTGGAAGACAGCCTCGCTTGGCGCTGGATCTTCCACTTTGGCATAAGATGCAACCCGCGCAGAAGAAAGCCGTTCTTATAACACCCGGCAATTTCTTTTCAAGCTCTGTTTTTTATACAGTGATCTGTTACTCGTTCTCCCCCTGGCGGCTCATGAATTTCTCTCACGTTGATCCCGCTTGAGCAGATCGGGAAGCTTCATAATTTAAGATAGGGTGCTCTGGATTTTATTGGTATAATAAAGTCAGAATCAAAAAGATTTCCGCTCTCCCGTTGGAAATTCAAGCGAAAGGAGACTTATGAAAAACAGATTACGCCGCTTTATGACGCTATGCTTCTCCCTTGCCTTGTTTGGGGCAAGCGCCGCCAGTTCTCAAAGAATACTGGCTGAAACCCCGACAGAACCGGATCGGACGATGGGCGCCGTCTTCGACACCCCTTACCGCCATACTCTGCAGTCGGATTATGCGGCGATCCGCCAATCCGATCTCAGCGAGTGGACGGACACCGTCTGGCAAAACGATGTGCTGGACGCTAAAGTCACGGTCTGGGCAGGCAGTCAGCCACTGGAGCAGGTGGAAATCCGCTGCGATGATTTCAGCAGCGGCAATCACCGCATCAGCGCGGAAAATGTTGATATCCGCTGGCTGCGGGAAACGCTCGCCAATATCGGCAGCGGGGATCCGGAAGCTCCCGTCATCGCTTATCCTGACGTGATCCATCAAGGCGAACCCGCGTCGATCGAAGCTCAGCAGCTCAAATCCGCCTGGATCTCGCTGACGATTCCCAGGGACACTGCCCCTGGCGTCTATACCGGGACGCTGAATGTCACTTCCGCCAATCATTCTCCCGTTCAGCTGACACTGACTTTTGAAGTTCTCGATCTGACCGCGCCGGACCCGCAGGCAGGAGCGACACAGGTTGAGCTGTGGCAGCATCCCTACACAACCGCCCGCTATTATGGGGTAACGCCGTTTAGCGACGCACATAAAAATTACCTGCTTGATCAGCTGCGGGAATATGCGCAGATGGGCGGGCGCGGCGTGATTGCCACGATAGTGGAAGAAGCCTGGAACCACCAGTCCTATGACAGTGATCCGTCGATGATTCACTGGACCCAAACTGCGGATGGAACTTTCAGTTTCGATTATACCGATTTTGATCAGTGGATCGAACTGGCCATTGAGGCAGGCGTCCTCGATCCGCAGACCGGCCAGGGGCAGATCAAAGCTTACAGCATCGCTCCCTGGGGCAACATTGTCACTGTTGTTGATGAAGCAAGCGGCACTTCCCGGCGGCTGACGCTGACGCCCGGCAGCGATGAATGGCAGGCAGCCTGGACGGCGTTTCTGGAAGATTTCCTGCGGCACACGGTGGAAAAGGGTTGGTTTGATCTCACGTATATTTCGATGGACGAGCGGGAAATGGAAGTCCTGCAGCCCTGCGTCGAGCTGATAAAAGGGATCCGCAGCGAGGCTGGGAAATCCTTTAAAATCGCCTCGGCGATGAATTATTCCGACCTGGACGATGATGCGTTTCTGGATCGGATTGACGATATTTCCGTCAGTTTGATCAACGTCAAGGACAAGTCGGACGCGATGCGGAAGCTGGCCTTGCATCGTCAGGAACAGGGCTTGTTAACAACGCTCTACACCTGTACCGGACAATATCCCAGCGCCTACACAATCTCCGATATGGCCGACACCGCCTGGACGATGTGGTACACCATGAAGCAGGGAACCGACGGCTTCTTAAGGTGGTCATGGGACGGCTGGGTCGAGGATCCGCTGACCGATGTATCCTACCGCACATTTGAGCCGGGAGATCCGTGGTTGATTTATCCTGCGGAACGGGATTCAGTTGGCGATCATTTTTACGAATCGCCGCGGTATAAAATGTTGAAGCAGGGCATTCGGGATATCAACAAAGCCAAACTGCTTCAAAGCTTATCTGCGGAATCCGAAGCAGCCGTGGATCAGTTAGTTCAGTCGCTGAAACGGCCGAAGATGAAAATCGACCGCTATGGCAGCGCAACCTATGCCCGAAATTCTGATCGTGAGCTTGTCCAGAGCGAAGTGCTGCGAATGCGGAAAGGGATTGATGAGATCGCGAAGGCGTATCTGCAAGCGCGGGTTGTTCCGATTACCGGCATGGAAAGCGGAGCGTCGATCATCCTGAGGGTTGGAAAAACCAGCGAAATTGCCATCGAACCGCTTCCGTACAACGCCAATCCGGTGACCTGGCGATACCACAGCAACGACGAGACGATCGCCACCGTCGATGAAACCGGATTGATCAGCGCAAAGAACCCGGGAACCACAACAATTCTTGTGCAATGTGAGGAAAATGATCAGATCGAGAAAGAGATCTCGCTCATTGTCCTCGATCCTTCACAGGCTCCCCGCAAACGGACGTCGGTTTCCGCCGATCTGAAACTGCGGATACAGAAAATCCTTCAGGCCGCCGCAGCGGCAGAGAGCCATCCTTAATCGCATGGAAAACAAGAGGCTGGAAAGCTTTGATTTTGATCTTTTGCGTTCCAGCCTCAATTTCAGTTATAGCCTGCCTGGCATCAATCCACACTCTTCATAATTCTGCACACACAAACGATAGGAAAGATGGGGAAAACTTCTTCCGATTTTCAAATTTCCCATAATAATCTCCAATCCGTTTCACTATCCCCCATTTGGAAAGCGGCAGCTGTATAAAAAGCAAGGTAAAAGGCGGTTTCATCGGCTAACTCATAAAACACCAGCGCAAACATGTGAATTGAGAAATTTAATTCAAAAATAGATCAAACAAATCCCTGACCGGCGAGCTGGTTGAGATGGGTATCAGGGTAGTCCTTATTCTGCATTCTCCGGTGGGATTGGATTTGAAGCTGAGAAGGCAGAGTGATCATTAAAATTACAATCACGTAAATAAAGTAAAATGAAACCACAGAGGTTGCCTCCATAAATTCAGCTTTGGATGAAACTGGCTCTTACTTATAAAAAGTTTTGATGTCTTTCCCGGCATCTTTGTGATTTTGAGCGGAAGAACAAAATGGCCATGGAAATTTCCAAACAGTTATCCAGTCGATATGTTTGTTTCTATCTCATAAAGATTAGTTAAATTAACGATGATTTCAAAAGATTTCTTTGTAATCGTTACCCTTGGTTCTTCACAACCTAATTGCATCAATAATTTTCTGACGATATATAACCCTTGACCTGAATTACCATTACTTCTAGAAAAATCCCCTGAATAAAAACGATCAAAAATCCGCGTTGAATCCAGACTGGAATCTTCTTTGATCGAGTTTTGGATACTGATAATCAGCTGTTCATCGTTGAAAATTAAATTTATGTTCAGATTCCCAGCAGTTGAATGAACAGCGTTAACAATGAGATTTTGAAAAACTCGTGTTAGCGCCATTTTATCGGAAGCGATGAAAATTTCTTCTTCTATTAAATGAATTTCTGGAGTTATCTTAACTTTCCAGAAAATCAGTTAATATTTGACAAATTGCTTTGTCATCTTCTGCGATCAATATACGACTCATCTTTTTTGACCTCCGATTATTTAAAACATAACGTTTAAGCAGATGCTAATTTCGATGACAATGAAGTCCTTTCTGATCAAATGCAGCCTTTATTGAAAGATTTTATTTGTTGCTTCGACTCTTTCCAACCCTAACAGCTTAAATATGAAGCTAACAATAAAACTGCCGATATTGCTTTAATGGCCGTCCATCTCTGCTTGAAATCATGTTCATCTATGATCCGCAAACTCTATTTTCCTGATCAACTTTTATTTTTAAGTTTACTTCATTTCTAATCTTATTTATAAACAACGATCCCTATTCAACGAAGAACTGGCAGCCCTATCCTCAGCGTGCCTCACACAGGCTCTTTATAAGCTCCTTTATATACAAAAAAGGGATGCGCTACTTTTAGCGATATCCCAATAATCTCATTAACATGGTGGAGCATAACGGGATCGAACCGTTGACCTCCTGCGTGCAAAGCAGGCGCTCTCCCAGCTGAGCTAATACCCCATGTATATTTAAATTCGATGGTGGGCCTGAATGGACTTGAACCAACGACCTCACCCTTATCAGGGGTGCGCTCTAACCACCTGAGCTACAGGCCCAATTAACTGTTTCCCATCGAATGCTTAATAAATATACCACGGAGAAAATAAAGTGTCAACAACTTTTTAAAATTTTTTGTTTTTTTTACATACAATTTTTTTGCAAGACAAAATGCAGGCAGCCCCTTCCATTCAATTTCACAAAAGACAGGCAGACGCGCTATTCCAGAATCTTAACAAAATCGTCGATTCCCTGAAAAATCGCATACGCGATTTCATCCAGATGTTCCTCTTTTTGCAGCGCAGTCAAATCCTGACCGTTGGATAAAAATCCAATCTCGGCCAGAATTCCCAGCGATGTCGTCTGTTTCAAGATGAAGATATTTCCGGTTTTGGGCTGAAACTTGGAGTTCGTCACCGGCCGCAGCCGTTCCAGAACAGCGGCGGCCAGCTGATGCGAATTTTCATTGCCCTGCTGATAATACACCTCTGCGCCATGTACCCGGCTGTCCAGCGAGATGTTGCAATGAATGCTGACAAACAACGTGACCTGCGGCTGATTCATAATTTCAACCCGTCTTTTTAAATCCTCCCGCTTGACATTCTTCGCATCGGCGGGCGCCAGATCAACATCCTCCTCACGAATCATGATGACCTCCGCGCCTGCCCCCTCCAATAGCCGCTGCAATTTCTTCGCCGTCTTCAAATTAATCTCATCTTCGTCAATCGCCTGACTCCGTGCTCCCGGATCCTTTCCCCCATGTCCCGCATCGATCACGATTGTCATTCCGTTTAAACGCGTATCCGACATGACTGTGATCGCGCGGCTGAACGCCCGCATCACCAGAGCGGCGATCAACAGGACAATCAAGCTCCCTGTTGCCCAGCATTTTCGTTTTAATCGTTTCATCGCTTCATTGTATGAAAAAAGCAGCGGTTCTATGCCGCTGCCCCTGACTTCGCTTTGCTTAACAGAATAAAGCTCAAGACCAGACATCCGCCTTCGCTCACCGTCGGCGTCAGCCAGATTCCCAACGCTCCGAAAATCGACGACATCGCAAGCAGACTGATCAAAATTACGACAATCCCCCGGGCCAGCGACAAGGTCAGCGCCGCTTTCGGTTTCGCCAGCGCGACGAAGAATCCCGAAGTCAGCACATTATACCCCATAATCAGAAAACAAAAGGAATACAGGCGGAACGCCGCTACCGAACTGCCAAACAATGCCGTTTCCTGCGGCTGGATGAAAACCGAAACGATCTGCGGCGTAAAAATCCAGCAGCCGCCAAAGCACAGCGCCGAAGTCAGCGCGACCGCTGTCATGCCATAACGATAGACCAATTTGATCGTTTTCGAATCCTGCTGCCCCAGCGCATAGCTGACCAACGGCTGACATCCCTGCGCAATGCCCACAAACGCCATTAAGACCAGATTGTAAACATACGTCATGACCGTGTAGCTGACCACGCCCGAGGTTCCGATCACCGTCAGAATCTGATGATTAAACGCAAACACAATCACTCCGGCCGACAGTTCTGTAATGCAGTCGGCGATGCCGATCGGAACAATCCGCCGATACTGCGACAGCTCCAGCGAAAACCGGGTGAAATGAAAATGCGTTTTCCGGCTGAACAGGAAATGACTGAAAAAGACCAGGAAGGTCAGCAGCTGCGAGATCCCGGTCGCCCAGGCCGCTCCCGCCAGCCCCCAATGGAAGCCAAAGACAAACAATGCGTCAAGCACAATGTTCGTCACCGCGCCCAGCAGCACGCCGAAGGTGGATAACTGCGGAAAACCATCCGCCTTGATCAACACTTCAAACGAATAGGAAACGATGAAGAAAAAGCCAAAGCCGCCGATGATCCGGAGATATTCCGTTACATAGCTCAACGTATCGCTGCCCGCTCCCAGAAAGATCGCCAATGGTTTGGCGAAAAAGACACAGCATGCCGAGATCAACAACGCCAGGACCGACAGCACAGCCGTGTTCATCGTAAACAGCTCGTTCGCCCGCTCCGTTCGCCCCGCGCCTCGATGGATTGAAATCAACGTCGACGCGCCGATCGACAACAGCAGAGAAAAAGCAAACATGAAATTGATAAACGGCATCGCCAGATTGACAGCCGCCAACGCCGTTTCTCCTGCGTAGTTGGCAATAAAGATGCCGTCTACCATCGTATATAAATTAAATAAGATCGGAAGAGCACAC
>NZ_CFQZWI010000049.1:0-21393 GCF_986127675.1 Holdemania sp.
CTGAGAAGAGACACAATCCTCAGAGAAATGAAGATGAGGGTCTTTTAAATTGAGAGCAGATACGATAGAATGAGTAATAAACATAATGAGATTTCCTTTCCGTATGGTGTAGTAACTTTATTGTAACGGAAATTCTTATCTATGTCTCTTTTTTGCAAACAGAACGTTTTGTAGAGAGGCAAAATGAATCCTCAAATTTTAAAAACTATGGTATAATTCAAAAATATGATAAATCAGCAGCTATTAAAAAAGTGTAGAGTGAACTTTGCGTGAATTACATAAAATTATGTCGAAGTTAAGATAGAGTAATAAAGTAAATATAAATAAGGAGAACTGTGAATGAATAGAAGAAGAGCAGCTATGGATGAAGAAAAAAAGTTACTTGTTAAGCAAGAAGATCATTTTTTGGATTTCAAAAGTAAATTGATTACACCTTCAAAATTACAAGAAAGTTTTGTGGCTTTTGCAAATACTGATGGAGGTGAGTTGTATATTGGAATTGAAGATGAGAAATTCAATGGAGAAAGAATTAATGGATTTATTAAAATAGAAGACGCTAATGATATTTTGGAAACATTATTGGAACAAACTAATCCAGCTGTAGAAAATCTTGATATTGAATTTATTGATTTTGATTCAAAAGGATATGTTTTACATATATTTATACCTAAAAGCTCAAAAGTTCATTTTACTGCGCAAAATAAATGCTTTATTCGAGTGAATGCAAATAAAAAGGAAATTAAAGGAGAAAAAGTACTAGCCTTAGGATATGCAAAAGGGAGCTATCAATATGAAAAGCAAATAGTAAAACATGCTGATTTGAAGGAATTAATTGATTCTTTACAGTTACATAAATATATAGAAAAATTGCAAACTAAATTGCAGCCGGAAAAATTTTTGAAAAAGCAAAGACTCGTCGAAGATGTTGATGGAAAACTATATCCCAATGTGGGAGGTATTTTACTTTTTGACGAGGAACCGCAGGCAACATTGGATACACGCTGCGGAATTAAGTTATATAGAATGAGAACTACGAATTCGGAATATGATAGAAGATTTTTAGATTCCATGCCGATTACAATTAATGGATGTTTAGAGGAGTTAATTGATAGAACCTTAATAGCTATAGACAATATGTTAGAAGATACATTATACAATATAGACGGAAAATATAAAAAAAGTAAATATCCTACCACAGCAATTAAAGAAGTATTGGTTAATGCTATTATTCATCGAGACTATAGCTTAAGTGATGATATTCATGTTATTATTTATGATAATAGAATAGAGATTAAAAGTCCGGGAAAGCTACCTGGATTTATTACGGTGGAAAATATATATGAAGAACGATATTCACGTAATCCCAACATAGTTCGTATGCTTCATAAGTTGCCTGATCCACCAAATCATGATATTGGCGAAGGGTTAAATACTGTAAAAAATGAATTACATCAAGTTGGATTAGTTCCGCCAGAAATTGTAGAAACTGAAAATTCTGTAGTTATTGTAATAAAGCACACTAAAATTGCTACTTTAGAACAAATAGTAAGAGATTTATTTAGAGAAGATCCAGATAGAAGTATTACAAATAAACAAGTACGAGAGGCAAGTGGAGAGACAGATATTAACATAGTTAAAAAATCGTTGCAGCGACTTCGCAGTGCCAATTACATAAAATTAAAAGAAAATGGTGTAAATGCTTTTAAATATGAGTATATATTAGGAAATGTTGGAAAAGAAGAGTGGATAGATAATAATAAAAAGGGATAGAGGAAATTTTAAACTGGAAATTTCTTATGTTTTTTTGCATTCTCACATATTGGAAAAGGGTAAAAATGAAATTCAAAAACGCATGGGTATTGGATGAAAAACAAAGTTTGGTTCAAAAAAATGTCTATATTGATCAAGACATAGTCGTTGACGCTAATGATGAAATGGAAGAACTGGATTGCAGTCATCTGTTAGTTCTTCCTGGTATGGTCAACGCCCACTTTCATGGCACCAGCACTGTCACGCGCGGCTTGTTTATGGATATGCCGGTGGCGCAATGGCTCAACGACACGCCGCAGGGACAGCTTCAACAACGATTTGTCAATGCGTTAAACCACTGCACAGAGGAAGAAAAGATTCAACTGTCGCTGTATGAATATATGTCGATGCTGAAGCAAGGCATAACGACCGTTTTTGACTGCCGCTTGTTTCAACAAGATTATCAAGCCAAGAAAAGAGCTGGCGAGCTGTGCGGAATCCGTCTGACTTTGGAAGCGGATGATCCATCACAATTAGAAGATCAAGAGCTGTTAAAAACAGCGCTGCCGTTGCCGGAGGAAAGCAGCTGGTCACAGGATCGCTGCAGCCAAGCACAGTTCTGGAAACAAAATCATCCGCAGACAATGTTCAAAGCGCATTGCATGGAAACGGATCTGGCCGCTGAGGCCATTCGATCCAAAGGCTATCAACATACGATTGAAGCTTATGCTCAAGCCGGTATGCTCGATGAACACAGTGTTCTCATTCATAACTGTAAAGCTCCGGCAGAGGCAATCCAGCTTGCCGCAAAACGAGGCGCACGGATGATCAACTGTCCAATCTCCAATCTAAAGTCGCAGAACGGCGTCAGTCCGCTGAAAATGATGCTCGATCAGGGGATTGAAATTGGGTTGGGCACAGATTGGGGAAGACTGCAGTTCATGGATGTTATGAAATGTGAGTATCTGCTTCTGCGGGATCAACATGTTCTCAATCCAGCGCAAATCGTCTGGAAAATGGCGACCGAGTGGGGTGCGCGCTGCTGCGGGTGGCCGCAGACCGGCTGTCTGAAGCCTGGAATGCAGGCCGATCTCATTTTTATCCGAATGGACGAGCCGGATTTTCAGCCGCTGATCAGCACGCCGCAGTTCAGCGACGTTCTGCAGAACTGGGTTTTCGACGGCCGTTCGGAATGGATCGAACATGTCATGGTCGCCGGGCAATGGAAAGTCAAAAATCGGAAAGTTTGCGTTCTTAACGAAGCTGAGCTGATTGTCCAACAGCGGCAGCTGATGAAGAAACTGATATCGGAAACCTTGAAGTAAGCATGGTGTTCATGCTTATTTTCTTGTATACTAAAAGATAAGAAAATAAGAAAGGAATGATTTCTCTGTCAATCTTGAACAAAATGATCCTTTTACTGCTGAGTCTCTGTCTGCTCGGCGGTTGTCAGAAAAATCCAAAGACAACGCACGTGGCCGATACCAGTCTGGCGGCGGATACTGCGGAGGTCGAATATTACAACTCAACGAAAGCTCCGGAATGGACATGGCGCGAAGGGATTAAAATGGATGCCTATCTTTTAACCAGCGACGCGGAGCATACGATGGAAAGCACGATCCTGAACGGCAGCGATACTGCGACCCTCAGCTTCTGGATCAAGCCGTCGACAAACGTTCCGGATCTGCCGCTGATCTCCGTAGTCAACGAGCAGCAGGAAATGATGAAGCTGACCAACCTGACGGTCCGGGAAGACGGAACTTTGCAGGGAATGGCGCTGCAGATGAAAGCTGAAGGGCAGGAACAGTGGCTGATTTCCAACAGCGAATTTACGCTGAATACCCATCGCTACAATCAAATTGTGATTGTTTTTGAAGGAACGCAAGCAACGGTCTATCTCAATGGACAGGCGGCAATGACAGGGCAAATGAGCGCTTCGATCAATCAAATCGAAAAATCTTGGCTTGTCGTCGGCAAGGATGCGATTGCTTACGGCGATTGCATGGAAGGACAGTTTCAGGATTTTCAGATTCGGAAAAAGGCCCTGAGCGCTTCAGAAATCGAAGATGAGTTTGACCGTTTTTATCCAGAGGTATTGCTCAGTGAAATCACCATTCCGAATGCGGAAGATCTGCGAGAAAACCCGACGCTGTATCCTGAAGTGGACAGCCAGTACGAAGCCCAATGGACCAGCAGCAATCCAGCTTTTTTGAAAGTCGAAAACAACGAAGGCGTGATCACCGTTCCAACTCCAGAGCAGGGGGATCAACAGATTACGCTGACGCTCTCAACCAAAATCAAAAACCGTCAGTTCCAACGCGACTTCCCGATCACAATCCGGGCCCAGACGCCGGCAACCCGCTTGCTTCGGGACGTCAAAGCGCTGCCGATTACATTGGGCTCATTGCTGAATGCGGGGAGTCCGCTGCCAACAGTGGGCGAAAATGACAGCGTGATCGAATGGAAGGTGGTTTCGGGTGAAATTCGATTGGAAAACAATGTTCTGATCAAAATAAATCCGGAAGAAGAACGTGTGCCGGTCCAGCTGGAAGCGACGCTCCGGCAGGGGGATCAGCAGGAAACAATAACGATCGAAGCCGTTGTGCTTGACGCCTATGCCGGTTATATCTTGTCGTATTTCAACGGCGATCTCGGAAAGGAAACGGGAAAGCTGGCGTACAGTCTGGACGGTCTGCACTGGACTGATTTGAATCAGGGCCAGGCCATTCTGACCAGTAAGCTGGGAACCGGACGGGTCCGCGATCCGTTTATCGGCCGCGATGCCGAAGGTCAATTTGTGATTCTGGCGACGGAAGGGTATGATAATCCTTCGATCTATGTCTGGAAAAGCGAAGACCTTGTGAATTTAAGCGATCATGGACTGCATCGGATCGCTTGGTTCGACAAAGGATTGTACAGCACCGGAAGCCGGGCCTGGGCGCCGGAAATGACGTATGATCCCGTTGCCGGGGAGTATGTGATTTATTATTCCGATGCGCAGGATCCGAAAAGCGGATCCATGTTTGCGGTGACTACCCAGGATTTTGAAACCTTCACTTATCCCAAATCGCTGTTCAATCCCGGCTATAAAGTGATCGACGGTACAATCCTGCGCATGCATGGTCAGTATTGGATGCTTTATAAAGATGAACGTGAGGCGGCGCAGACGATCTTCTATGCGGGCACCCAGGATCTGACTGCGGGGTTTACCCGTCGTTATGATGATTTGTTCATCTATAACCGCAAGTATATTGAAGGACCGTTTACGCTGCCGTCGCTGCATGAGCCAGGCGTGTTCTATCTATACGTAGACAATTACCCGAATCAGCGTTTCTATGTCGCCCGCTTTTCTCAATTAGGAGAAGACGCTGATTTTGAGTGGCTCGCAGAAGGCGACTATACGCTGCCCAACAACGACGTCCGGCATGGCTCCGCGATCCCGGTAACGCAGAAAGAGCTTGATCGTATTCTGCAAGCCTATTCCTGATTTTTAACAGTCGGGGATTGAACAGGGCAGCTGAGATCGCCGCGAATCCGCGTTGGACAGTTTGATTTTAATCCATCCATGATTTTAATGAAAAACGTTTCTTACTTGAGTCCTGGCTTCAACCGGACCCGATTTAAGAAACGTTTTTTCTGTAAAAGCGGAAAGATCGGGAATCCGTCTTCTTCTCTGATCTTTTTATTTGCTTTTCGTATTTCAATGTAGGCCTTCCTTGCACCGCAAGTCTTCCTTTTACCGAATCAAATCAGTGATAACAAATTTTCATTCTTTGCACCAGAAGGATAGGATCTTGGACGCTTTAAGCTAATCCGAATTCCCTCCAGACGGATAAAATTGTACTGTGGCTGTGGCCGGTTAATCGGCCGGCCTCTCTGGCAGACAGAAGCGGATGATCCAGTTTCATCTGACAGATCGTCTGAATATCGCAATCTTTGATTCTCTTCTTCGACATGGAAATTTTGAAATTTTTGTTCTGTTTCTCCGCTTGCTCATCGTAGAGCCCGCTTTGTTTCAAAATCCGGTAAACCGCATGACGCTCCATGCCGACAAGCTCGGCAATCTCCTGAGTGGAGGCTTGCGGACGGTCCTTTTTCATCTGGCAGATCTTTTCATTCCGCGCTTGGGTCCGATGATGATAACGCACTTGTTGTCGCTTTACGCCCAGCTTTCGTTCCTTCTGACTGTCATAAATTCCGGCGTTAATCTGGACTTCTTTTACTAAATCCCGGCTGACGCCGAAGTGTTCCGCCAGGGCCCGCACTGACATTTCAGGATTTTTAACGCTCATCTCCAGGATGTTCAGTTTTTCCGATTTCCACGCAACTTTTGTGAGTTCGACCCAATCCAGCTCGGCCAGATCACATTTCAGGATTTGAGACAGTGAGGAGCGAAGCAAATTGGCTTTAATTACTTCGGTCTCGCTTTTCTTACAGTTAATTTCAAGATAGCGCTCAGCGGCGATGCCATGGTCCAGGGCCAGCTTTCTTTTTTGCGCGTCGTTCGCTTTGTTTTTCTTTAACGTATTCTTAAAATAACCAGTGCCTTCCTCATAATGCTGCTTTCCATGCGCTTCCAGGATCACGCCGAAATCCGGCAGATAGAAATCATAGGAAAACGACTGCGCCCACGGCAGCTCTTTTCTGGAAGCTTCCTGAATATAATGAATTTCAAGATGATCCAGCACGGATTTGATCAGCCGGTGAGGAAAGGAGCGTCCGACAGACCAGGAACAGGCGCAGCCGATGGAATGCGTATGATGCAGCGTCGCAATCGCAATCGCTTTTTCGCGCACGTTGCCGCAATAGGGACAACGGAAGCGAAGCTTTTTGTTTTGCCCGCGGGTGTATTGTCGTGCTTCGTCTTCACCGCCGGGAAAGAAGGGGATCATCCAGCGATCGGTTTGGGCGATGGAACGCTTGCCGGACAGAGGCGAATACCGACAGCGGCCGCAGGCGCAGCTTTTTGGCGGCAGAACTCGTTCTTCCGCCATCCAGGTTTTAGCGCCGCACCGCGAACACAGGATCAGAACTTCGCGCTGCGTCATCCGGGGATTGGATTTTAAACGCCCGCGGCGCTGATCTATAATCGTATAATCCCGCCGGGCGTCCGCAAACCGCTGCCCCAGCGACGTAACAAAATCGAAATGGCGCGTTTGAAGGATCCTGCCTAAAATACAATGCTTGACGGAGCTGGCCGGCACCGCGGGAATAATCCTACCGGCATACCGGATATCCAGCACCGCTTCGCCATGATTTCCTTTTCCAGCCCGCAGGATCGTCAGCAGGCCCTGATGATCATCATACTGAAAGGGAACGTCAAAGCCTTCCGACTGATTCCAGGCTATGAAATGACGCGCATCGCGGGGAAGTCCGGATAAATCAATAGAGCGCATGGGATCACCTCACTTTTATCCAACGGATTGTTTCTGAGATAGAACTTAACTGTAAGTAAAAAGAGAATTAAGGAACAGTCTGCGCTTAAAATCCTGATGAAAGCGGGATGCGGAAAGCAAAGCAATGGGGGGGGGAAGGGCGGCCGCACTGTTTCTTTAGGAATGTATCTTTTTTGCCGGAAGAACGGTCTTCAACAGGAAGAAAAGCGGCTGTTCTGCGCCGCTTGCTTATCCTCTGTAAAAATCTGTTAAACAAGCGATCGGGGCCTTTAAAACATGAATTCAGAATACTTTAAACAACCTCCGAGCGCCGCAAATTCTGCTTGATTTTCTTAAATGCCGCGTCAATCCCGAAATCTCTAACCCATTCCAAATACTGCTGAAGCAGCGCTGCGGTATGCGGATGCATGAACTGCTTGTCGCTGCCCTGAAGGAAATACTCGATCGGCGAAGCGTTTGTATACTTCTCTTTCTGATACGTCTGACACGCTGCGATCCGGTCGCAGACCATCTCCGCGACATACCGCTTCGGCATTTCCACGCAAAATAAGCCCTGACATTGCTTGTTCCGGTCAATCCAATACTCCCAATGGTGCTTGTTATGCCCTTTGTGATGCAGCCAGCCCTCGGAATAGCCTTTGGCTTCTTTTTCGGCGTCAATCGGCGAGCGGTAGCCTTGGAAATAACGCACTCCCGCCCAGAATTCAACCGGGCTGTATTTCGACAGATCATGAAGCAGACCCTGCTTGATCAAGCCCATTTTAAAGCACAGCCGTGTCACCCGCAGCTTGTGCAGTGTAATCGTCTTTAAATGTCCCCAGAAACGTAAGGGGAATGAGGAAGAACGCATATCGATCCTTCTTTCTGTTCTGTTTTTCATTCTATAGGAATGTTAAAAAAAAGGCAAATCAAAAGTCCGCAAAAAGGCATGAGAAAGAGTTTCACCAAACCGTTTTTCATGCTAAAATAATACAATGAGCGGAGGGTTAACATGAACCGACATAGTTGTAGAGAAAAAGCGATGATCTGTTTGTATCAGCATCGTCTGCTGAACAAACCGATGGATGAAATCATTGAGGAAGTCATGGAGATGAAAACCGGAGAGCTGGATGATTTCAGCCGGATTCTGATCCTGGATACCTTGGACAATGAAAACCGATATATCCAATACATTAACGAAACCTTAAAGGATTGGAGCTTCGAGCGCTTAGGCGTTCTCGAACAGGCGATTCTGCTGATGGCGTGCAGCGAACTGGATCACCAGACGGCCTCGGCAGCGATCATCATTGATGAAGCCGTGCGGTTAGCGAAAGATTACTGCGACGACGAAGCCTACCGATTGATCAACGGCGTTCTGGACAGAATATGAGAAACCGGCAGCTGAGCGTCAGCGCCTTAGTCCGGTATCTGAAAGGCAAGCTGGATCAGGATCCGCTGATTCAGCGTGTGATCGTTGCAGGCGAGATTTCCAATTTCACAGCGCATCGCAGCGGTCATTGGTATTTTACATTAAAGGATGAGAAATCACGCATCAGCTGTGTGATGTTTGCTTCCAATGCGGCCCGCTGCAAGTTTATTCCCAAGGAAGGCGACTCCGTGCTGGTGCAGGCCAACACGTCGATCTTTGAAGCCAGCGGACAGCTTCAGCTTTATGTTACGGCGATGAAGCCGACCGGTTTAGGCGATCTGTATTTAAAATATGAAGAATTGAAACGCAGGCTGCATGAGGAAGGTCTGTTCGATCCGGCCCGGAAAAAACCGCTGCCCCAGTATCCGATGCGGATAGTCGTCATCACTGGAAAAAACACCGCGGCGCGCCAAGACGTTGTTACGACGCTGGCCCGGCGGTGGCCGATTGCCCAGGTGAGCGAAATTCCTGTGCTGGTGCAGGGCGAAGGTGCGGCCGCACAGATCTGTGCGGCACTGCGGCAGGCGGACACGTTAGGTTTTGACGTCATGATCTTAGCCCGCGGGGGCGGATCGATTGAAGATCTGTGGTCGTTCAATGAAGAAAGCGTAGCCCGGACGATGGCCGGTTTGCAAACACCGGTAATCTGCGGCGTCGGTCATGAAGTCGACGTCACGATTGCCGATCTGGTCGCTGACCGGCGGGCTCCGACGCCCACCGGCGCGGCTGAGATGGCAACGCCGCAGTTGGCAGAGGTGCAGAGCCATTGTCTGCGCCAGCGGCAGCAGCTGATCTATCTGATGAATCAGAAACTGCGTCAGCAGCGCCAGCGTTATCAGCAGCAGGTTGAAAGCCGGATCTTTCAGGATCCGATGAGTCTGCTTCAGCCGCTTCAGATGCGGCTGGATTACGACAGCTCACGGCTGCAGAACACAACCCAGCGGCTCCGCAGTCAGCGGGCCCGGCTGGATCAGCTGAGCGCAGTTTTATTAAACCAGACCTCGCGTCAGGTCCATCTTCAGCAGCAGCGCTTGGGACAGCTGCGGCTGAATCTGATTCACCATGAGAAACAACAGCTGATGCTTCGCCAGCAGCAGCTGAAAGAAAAGATCCGGCTGCTGGACGCCTATTCCCCGTTAAAGATTCTGGGGCGCGGCTACGGTCTGATCGCTCAGAACGGGCATTTGGTCCGTTCTATCCAGGAAGTTAATGTCAACGAGGAGCTGCGGATCCGGCTGCATGACGGTCAGATCCAGGCCCATGTCAAGGAAAAGGAGGAACAAGCATGAGTGAAAAGCCGACGTTTGAACAGTCAATGGACCGGCTGGATCAGATCGTTTCGCTGTTGGAACGCAATGAAATCGCGTTGGAACAAGCGATCGGATTGTTTGAGGAGGGTCTGAATCTAGTTCAGGATCTCGATACCCAGCTGCAGGGATATGAAAATAAGGTACAGGAACTGATGCTGCGGCATCAGCCGAAAGAAAGTCAGGACGAAAACTTATGATGAACGAATTTGAAGTATTCCTGCAGCGCCAGTGCCGGCTGCTGAAACGTTCCGAGGTTAGCGAAGCGATGGAATATTCGCTGATGGGCAAGGGAAAACGGCTCCGCCCGCAGCTGTTGTTCGCGGTCGCGGAGGGTTATGGACTATCAGCACAGGACGGTTTTATGGCCGCCGGAGCACTGGAAATGATGCATACATATTCCCTGATTCACGACGATCTGCCGGCAATGGATAACGACGATTACCGCCGGGGCCGCAAGACGTGTCATAAACAGTTTAACGAGGCGACGGCAATTCTGGCCGGCGACGGTTTGCTGACGCAGGCCTTTGCCTTAGCCGCCAACAGCAGCGACGACCCGGTCAAAGCGTTAAAAATCGTAAAGGAGCTGGCCTCGGCCGGCGGAGCGGAAGGCATGATCTTAGGCCAGATTAAGGATCTGGAGGCGGAAAACAGCCCGGCTGTAACGCTGGAACAGCTCAAAGAAGTCCATTTGTATAAAACCGGCTGTCTGTTTACTGCGCCGCTGGTCATGGGCGCGATTCTGGCCGGTCAGGACGCGGCCATTTCGCAATGGCGAAGGATCGGCGCACTCATGGGTTTGGCCTTTCAGATTCAGGACGATATCCTGGACGTCACCAAGAGCAGCAAGGAGCTGGGAAAATCAGCCAGCGATCTGGATAACAAAAAATCGACTTATGTCACTTTATTGGGGTTAGGTCAGGCGCAGGATGCGATGACCGAGGTTTACCGTCAGACGCGCGATGCGATCCGTCAGATGAATCTGGATACGCAGCGGCTGATCGCGATTCTGGACGCGATGGAATTTCGTCAGTATTAAGTGAAGATAAGGAGGTTAGCGGAAATGGATTTAACCGATATACACGATCCCGCGTTTTTAAAACAGCTGGATCAGCGGCAGCTTAAAGCGCTGGCGCAACAGATTCGGGAATTCCTGATCGATCATGTCAGCAAGACCGGCGGACATCTGTCCAGCAATCTGGGCGTCGTCGAGCTGACGATCGCTTTGCATAAGGTGTTTGATTCGCCGCAGGATAAAATCTTTTTTGACGTTGGACATCAATGCTATACGCATAAAATTTTAACCGGACGGGCCGGCCAGTTTGATACGCTTCGTCAGTATGAGGGGTTGTCCGGCTTTCAGAAACGAGCCGAAAGTGAGCATGACGTCTGGGAGGCGGGACATTCCTCGACCTCGTTGTCAGCGGCGTTAGGTATGGCGGTTGCCCGGGATCTCAACCATGAACATTACCACATCGTGCCGGTTATCGGCGATGGCGCCCTGGGAGGCGGGATGGCACTGGAAGCGCTGAATCAAATCGGCAGCGAACAGCGCAACATCATCATCATTTTCAATGACAACAACATGTCGATTTCAGAGAATGTCGGTGTTTTGACGCAGAACTTTGCCAAGCTGCGCGCATCCAAGCCGTACAATGCGTTGAAGAATGATCTCAAGACGGCGCTGAATCGAAACAATGTCGGTCAGGTGGTGCTGACCGGCCTGCAAAACATGAAGGACGCGGTGAAAAAAGGCGTGATTGATACCGGCGTGTTCGGTGAATTCGGATTGGAATATCTCGGACCGGTCGACGGCCATGACATCAAGAGCCTGATTCAGATCCTGAAGGTTGCAAAATCCCATCAAGGGCCGGTCGTCGTGCATGTGCTGACGAAAAAGGGCAAGGGTTATTCCTATTGCGAGGAAGATAAAGAAGGTGTCTGGCATGGCGTCGGACCGTTCAATCCCCAGACAGGAAAACCATTGTCGGCCACGCCGGCGGGCTATCTTTCATGGTCTTCAGTTATCAGCGAAACACTGGTTCGTTTAGCGAAGGACAACAAAGATATCGTCGCGGTGACGCCGGCAATGATCACCGGCAGTAAGCTGGAAAAATTCTTCGCGGTTTACCCGGAGCGTGCGTTTGACTGCGGGATTGCCGAAGAACATGCGGCGACGTTCTGTGCGGGACTGGCGATCAGCGGGAAACGGCCGTTTATCTCGTTGTATTCCTCATTCCTGCAGCGCTGTTATGATCAGATCAATCATGATATCTGCCGGATGGATCTTCCGGTCGTGATTGGTATTGACCGGGCCGGACTGGTAGGGGAAGACGGCGATACACATCACGGCGTCTTCGATATCGCGATCCTGCGTTCCTTGCCGAATCTGATTTTAGCGCAGCCTAAAGATGCCGGGGAAGCCCAGCAGCTGATGGCAACGGCGTTTGCCCAGCCGCATCCGATGGCGATCCGCTATCCGCGCGGGACTGCGCTGTATAACGAGCTGGCGCAGGTTGAACCGATTCCGGTCGGCAGCTGGACGCTCGTCAATACGGAACCTGATCATCAATGCACCGTCGTGACCTATGGCCCGGATGTCGATAAAGTCGTATCCAAAGTGCTGACCAATTCGCTGCCGGTTCAGGTTGTCAATGCCCGGTTCTTCAAGCCGCTGGACGAAGTCATGCTGCAGCGGCTGGCGGAGGAAGGCAAGCCAGTTATCGTGTATGAAACAGATATGCTGGCGGGCGGTCTTTCCAGCGCGATTCTGGAATGGGCTGCCGATCATCAGGCGGCGATGACCATCCGGCGCGTCGGCATCGGCGATACTTACGTACCGCAGGGTTCGCTGAATAAAATTCGGCGGCTGGAAGCGATTGATATCCTGAGTTTGTTCGATGTGATTAAAGAATACTGCGAAGCTTAAATCATTCCGGAAGGAGGAAGCTGATGCTTAAACATCTGTATGTCAAAAACTTCATTCTGATCGATGAGGCCGATTTGGATTTTGATGCGGGCTTCAGCGTGTTCACCGGAGAAACCGGCGCGGGCAAGTCGATTTTGATCGACGCGATCAGTTTGCTTTGCGGGCAGCGCGCCCAGGCGGGATTCGTTAAACAAGGCGAAAATAAGGCACTGATTGAAGGCGTCTTTGATTTCTCCACGAATCCGCGGGTGCTGGCATTATTGCAGGAAGCTGGCTTCGATGGGGATGAGGACGTCGTCATTAACCGGGAGATCAGCGCGGAAGGCAAAAGTCAGATGCGTCTGAATCACCGCGTGACCACGGCGAACTTCATTCGCGAGCTGCTGGGACATGAAATTGACATTCATTCCCAACATGATACGCAATATTTATTAAACCGCAATTCGTTTTTAAATCTTTTGGATCAATATCTGGATGACGAAGCGTTATTAGCCAGCGTCAGAACTCAGTTTAAAGCTTACCGACAACTGAATGATCAGCTTGAGGAAGCACGCAGCCCGAAGGCTGAGCAGGACTTGGAATTCCTGCGGTTTCAGCTGAATGAAATTGAACAAGCGCAGCTGAAGCCGGGCGAGGATGAGGAGCTGGAAGCGATCGAACGGCGGATTGCGGCCCGCGAGAAAATCTATCAGCGGGTAGCGGAAAGTCTGGAAATTCTGGATGGTGAACAAAGCGCGGTTCCGCAGCTGTACGAGGCGGCGCGGCTGACCGGCGGATTTCCGGAAGAAACGGAACTGGCAGAAATCAGCGAAGCGTTGAATGAGCACTATTATGGCCTGCAGGATTTGAAAGAACGGCTGCAGCGTTATTTTGAGTCGCTGGAATTCAGCGAGGAACAAATCAACGAAGTTCAGAGCCGATTGTTTGAAATCAATCGTTTAAAGCGAAAATACGGCCGCAGTCTGGATGAAATTCTGGAAAAGGGAGAAAGTTTCCGGCAGCAGTTAAATCAACAGGAGCACCGTCAGGAATACTTGCAAGAGCTGCAGAAACATGTGCAGACCGCCTACAAGCAATTTGAAGAAAGCGCGCTGAAACTGCGCCAGATCCGGCAGCAGAAAGCCCTGGCGCTGCAGAAGGAAGTTGAAATTCATCTGCACGATTTAATGCTTCCGCATGCGCGGTTCATTTTGCAGCTGAAAGACGCCAAGCCGTCGGCGCATGGCCTGGACGAAGCGGACTTCATGATTTCCATGAACCCCGGCGAGCCGGTCCGCTCACTGACGCAGGTTGCCAGCGGCGGTGAATTAAGCCGTTTAATGTTGGGGCTGAAAACGATCTTTACCCGGCTGGAGGGGATTCAGACCGTCATCTTTGACGAGATTGATACCGGTGTCAGCGGCCAGGTCGCAACTGCGATCGGCTTGAAGATGAGTTTATTAGCTCGTGACGCGCAGGTCTTCTCAGTCACGCATCTGGCGCAGGTTGCGGCATGCGCGGATCAACATTACCATGTTACCAAGCGTCAGGGACAGGATTTCACGGAAACCCAAATCCAGTGTTTGAGCAAAGAGGAACGGATTGACCAGCTGGCCCTGATCTCGCAGGGCGAATTGTCCGATACGGCCCGGCAGGCAGCCCAGGAGTTATATCAACGCAATCAAAAGAAAGTGAATGAAGCACGGTCAGTTTGATCGTGCTTTTACTTTCTTCAAAGACTGGCAGGGGCATTCCGCGCTGGAAAAGACTGCGATCCCTTGGACAGCCGCTATTTTCGTTGGAAATATTTTAAAGTTAAATAAATTCCTCGTCTTATTCCAACGGTTATATGCGACGTTTTCCCAGTTGAAACAAAGCCTTGGTAAGATTTTCTGGATATAGTTGAAGCCTGGAAGCGCCATACTATCAGTACTGCGAGGTGAGGCCATGAAAAGAATTTTCGGTTTGACGGCCTTCCTATTGACGTTAACGCTTTTACCCGTTCAGGCCCAGGAGAAAACCGTCATTCTGGGCGGCGATACGATTGCGATCACAGTCAATTACGAAGGCGTTTATGTCAGCGGTATGTATGATTTCCAAGTCAATGGGGAAACGCTGTCGGCAGCGAAGGAAGGGACAGTGCAGGTAGGGGACCGGATTATTGAATCCAATGGCCGGACCGTGTCGACACTGGAGGAACTGTTTGCGAATCTGAAAACGTTGCAGAAAGAGCGGAATCAGGTTCCGGTGACCGTCATCCGCAATGGGCAGCGGGAAGCGGCTTCATTGTTTGTCTGTTATCTGGAAGCAGAAAAGGTATTCAAGACGGGATTGTATGTGAAGGATAAGATCAAGGGTGTCGGGACAATGACGTATTATGATCCGGCGACCAAAACCTTCGCTGCTCTGGGGCATGAAATCGCGGAGGAAGGGCAAAGCCGGCCTGCCGATGTCACAATGGGACAGATCTTTGAAGCGACCGTCGTTTCCGTCCGGCGCTCAACCTCCGGAAATCCTGGTGAGAAAATCTGTCAGTCGGAGAGTCTGGTTCCTATTGGTACGGTCAGGAAAAACACGATCTATGGCTTGTACGGCAAAGTCCAGACACTGCCTTCCGCCGCGCAGAGCGTACCTGTCGCTTCGCGCGAAGAAGTTACCGTGGGCCCGGCGGAAATTTATACCGTCGTGCAGGGAACGACGCCAAAGCGCTACGCAATCCAGATTACCGAGGTGCGCAAACAGAACGGTCAGGCCGTGAAAGGAATCCGCTTTCAAGTTACCGATTCCGCACTGCTCAACCAAACCGGCGGCATTATTCAGGGAATGAGCGGATCGCCAATTCTTCAAAATGGGAAACTTATCGGCGCGGTAACGCATATGGTTACCAGCCAGCCCGACAGCGGTTATGGGATTTACATCGACTGGATGTTGGAGGAAGCCCGGCACGATTAACAGACACAAACTAAGGAAATGCCTGAAATTCAGGCATTTCTTTTGGCTTGAGTTCAAAAACAGGCAAAAAAGCAGAAACTTTTCCATGGACTTCGACCTGTTTCGACTTCTTTTTCAGTTCAAATTCCATAAAATGGAAACATCGAACAGAGGAGTGAACAAGATGAAACAGATCAGAATCCTGTTGTGTGAATCCAACAGCGAGATCAGAGAACAAATGGAACAGGAACTGCGGAAGAAAAACGATTGGCTGCTTTTACCCAGCTGCAAAGATGGTCAGGAGTGTCTGGAACGGATAAGGATGAGCCATCCTGACGTTCTTGTCCTTGACTGCATTATGCCTAAACTCGACGGGATGGAAGTCCTCAGCACATTGAGCCGGGAGGGGATCCGGATAGGAAAAATTTTATGTACATCCAGCTTTATCAACGACTTTATGGTGACGGAAATGCAGAAATATCAGGTCGATTATTTTCTGATGAAACCGGTGGATCCCAAGACGGTCAGCGAGAAAATCGCTCAGGTCTGCAGCTATCAGAAAGTCTCTGCTCCAACCCCATCCACTGCGCCGGCCAACGCCAATGAAAATCAGGATGATGAACGAATGATGCGCCTGCAGCTGGAACGGGAGATCACGGAGATCTTACATGAAATCGGTATTCCTGCCCATATCAAAGGATATATGTACCTGCGCACTGCGATTCTGGAAACTTACTTAAACGTCGATTACCTCGGTCAGATCACCAAGGTGCTCTACCCGGAAATTGCCCGCCGCTATATGACGACCAGCTCCCGCGTGGAACGGGCAATCCGGCATGCAATCGAAGTCGCCTGGAACCGCGGCAACATTGACGCGATTGACGAAATCTTTGCCTATACGATCAGTGCTTCCAAAGCCAAGCCGACCAATTCAGAGTTTATTGCCATGATCGCCGATAAGCTGCGGCTGGAGCATCGGCTGAAGAACAATACCAGCAGCTACGCTAAAATTGGATAACATGATCATCTTTGCACGGAGGAGAAATCTTCCGTTTTTTCTGGTCTGAAAGATGAAAGTTGTTCAAGTCCGTGCTATAATAAATCACGATAGGTTAAAAGCAAAGCTGGGCCATCTGCTTGAATCCTGCGGTGAACCGGAATATTTGACTTGAAACAGGATTGGTTTCTGAAGAAGCAATCAACAAATCTGTTCAATATAAAAGAAAGAAAGGGGGAACGCCGCGTGGGCCGGGTTATTTATCATATTGATTTAAATGCTTTTTTTGCCAGCGCGGAAATTCTCCTTGACCCCTCGCTGGAAGGAAAACCGGTCGTCGTCAGCGGTCTGACCAAGCGCAGCGTCGTGTCCACCGCCTCCTATGAAGCCCGGCAGTTCGGCGTTCACTCGGCGATGCCGATCAACGAAGCCTTGAAATTATGCCCGCAGTTAGTCGTCGTGAAAGGACATCACGGCTATTATGAACAGCTTTCCGAACAGTTCATCTCCTATGTAAAGAAATACACTGACCTTGTTGAACAGGCCAGTATTGACGAATGCTATGCCGATATGAGTCAGGCAATTCATCGTTTCCCGCGGCCGTTGGATTTAGCGTGGCAGCTGCAGCAGGAATTGCTGAGCGACCTGCATTTAAAATGCTCCATCGGCGTCGCCCCGAATAAATTTCTGGCCAAAATGGCCAGCGACATGAAAAAACCGATGGGGATCACCGTCCTGCGGAAACAGGAGGTTCCGGTGAAGCTGTGGCCGCTGCCGATTGAAGACATGCGCGGAATTGGCAAGAAAACCGCGCCGCAGATGAAAGCATTAGGCATTAAGACAATCGGCGATCTGGCTGCGGCCGATCCAGAACAGCTGCGGCCGCTGCTGGGAAAAAATACGATGACCTACATTCAGCGGGCAAATGGCGAGGATGACCGCGAAATCATCAGCGATGCCGAAATCAAATCCATGAGTCAGTCAACAACGCTGAATTATGATTTCTCTACTGAAGAAGAAGTGCGGACACTGTTTCGCAAGCTGGCGAATAAGCTCAGCGAACGCATGATCGAAGAAGATAAAATGGGGACGATCGTTTCCATTTCCATCCGCTATTTCGACTTTAACACCAACGTCCGTTCACGAAAGCTGGATCATCCGGTGTACCGCAGCGAAGACTTGTTTGAGCTGGCGATGGAACTGTTCGATGAAAACTATGAAGATCAGCCAATGCGCCATTTAGGCATTGGCGTCGGTTCGCTCAGCAGCATCCATGATCAGAAAATTCAGATGAATCTGTTTGAAGCGCCGCCCGTCGATCCGGCCTGCGCAACGCTCGATCTCATCAGTCAGCTGAATCAACAGCTTACTTCCGGCGGCAAGCTGACGACCGCCGCGGCGCTGATCAAAAAACCGGTTGATACCCAACACAAGAAATAAGTCTAATCTGTCCTGGCTGTCATACATTGATACCAGGAGGGAAACATGAAAACAATACAACCCCAGTTGAAGAATTTTTCCAATAAGCATAAAAACTCCATCAACTTCTTATTAATTCTGTTAATTTTCGGCATGATTACCGGTGTCCTGCTTTCCCGCTGGATCAGCAGCGCCGACGTTGAGCGTTTGTCCTCTTACTTGTTGACGACGGTGATCACCAGCGTAGAACCGCAGTCGTTTTTTACAAGTCAGTTTGTCACCAACATTTTATTCATGCTTGCGATCTTTTTTCTCGGCTTCTCCTTGGCCGGGATTCCGCTGATCGGGTTTATCGTCTTTACCAAGGGCGTCCAGATTGGATTTTCCTGCGTTTTATACGTTCTGACCTATCAGTTGAAAGGGGTCCTGGGGATCCTGTTAACGCTGATTCCGCAGATTCTGTTCGATTTGATCGCCTTGTTTCTCGTCTCGGTGATCAGCACGGAAATCTCCTATGCCTTGATTCAGCGTTGTCTGGGCTACAGCCGCAGTGATTTTTCGTTGATCCAGCTGATCAACGGCCGCTTAAACGTTTTGATCGTTTCCTTGCTGCTGATCTTCTTTTCCGCCTGGATTAAATCGACGCTGGTCATCCGCTTGATGGAAATTTTCGCCATGATGGAATAACTCTGGTATAATAAAGCTGGAAAGCAGGGAGAATATGACGCTAGAGGAAGCCTTCCGGCAATATCTGATTTACATCTCAATTCAGTTTCCAAAATCAGAAAAAACGATTGCCGGCTATCGCAATGATCTCAGCCGGTATTTTCAGTTTCTTGCGCAGAAAGAAATCGATCGGATCGATCAGATTGATTCGGCGATGCTGGAGGAATATGTGCGGGTTCTGGCGCGGGATCACGCCGCCGCTTCTGTTAATCACGCAATCACCGCAATCCGTGGATTCCATCAGTTTTTAGCCTTTCGCTTTGACGAACTGGACCCAGCGGAATATCTGGAGCAGCTGCAGCGGACGCAGTCCTTGCCGGTCTACTGCACGCGGGATGAAATTGAGAAGATCATGGCACAGTTCGGACATAGCCCGGAGGATATCCGCTGGCACGCGATTGCCGAGCTTCTCTATGGATGCGGGCTGCGCGTCATCGAATGCGCGGCGCTGACAATGAATCAGGTGGATCTGGAATTGGGGATGCTGCGGATCTGGGGCAAAGGGAATAAGGAGCGGTTAGTGCCGATGCCAAAGCAGACGATAAAAATTGTACGCGAATATGTCGACACCGTCCGGCCGTTATATCAGAAAAAACCGACGTCCTGGCTGTTTATTACACGACTGGGCAAGAAAACGACTACTGCTTCCATCGAAAGTATGATAAAATCAGTGTGTATCCAGGCTGGGATTCAGAAGCCGATCACGCCGCATAAGCTCCGCCACACCTATGCCACGCACATGCTGGAAGGGGGCGCAGATCTGCGCAGCGTTCAGGAGCTGTTAGGTCATTCTGATATCACAACGACGCAGATCTACACACATATCGACCGCAACCGGCTGCGGACGGCTTATGATGAAGGGCTTGGAAAATTGATGGATCGAGAAGGAGAAAATGACGATGAAATATAAACGGATATTTACAATTGTAATGGATTCTGTCGGCTGCGGTGAAATGCCGGATGCCGAACATTATGGGGATCGCGGTGCAGATACGATCGGTCATATCGCAAAAACAGTCGGCGGCTTGGCAATGCCGGCAATGGAAAAGCTGGGCTATGGCAACCTGCATTCAATCCTGGGCGTAGAACCGCAGCGTGATCCGCAGGGGTATTACACAAAAATGTTGGAAGCTTCGGTCGGCAAGGACACTATGACCGGCCATTGGGAAATGATGGGCTTATACATTGATAAACCATTTCAGACGTTTACGGACACCGGATTTCCGCAGGAATTGATCGACGAGTTGGAAAAACGCACGGGCTATAAGATTGTCGGCAACAAATCAGCCAGCGGGACGGAGATTCTGGATGAACTGGGTGAGCATCACATGAAGACCAAGGATATGATCGTCTATACATCGGCGGATTCCGTGCTGCAAATCGCGGCCCATGAAGAAGTCTTCGGCTTAGAAGAACTGTATCGCTGCTGCGAGATTGCGCGTGAGCTGACGATGAAGGATGAATGGAAGGTGGGACGCGTCATCGCCCGGCCGTTTGTCGGTGAAGGCAAGGGCCATTTCACTCGTACCAGCAATCGTCATGACCTGGCATTGAAGCCGTTTGGCCGCACCGTGTTGAACGAGCTGAAGGATAAGGGTTATGATGTGATCAGCGTTGGCAAGATTAAAGATATCTTTGACGGCGAAGGGATTACGGAAGCGTATAAGTCGACAAGCAGTCATCACGGTATGGAGCAGACGATTGAACTGACGCAGAAGGATTTCACCGGCCTGTGCTTTGTGAATCTGGTTGATTTTGACGCAAAGTGGGGACATCGCCGCAACCCGCAGGGTTATGCGCAGGAATTGGAGGATTATGATCAGCTGTTAACCACGTTCCTGGGACAACTGCGGGAAGAGGATCTGGTGATCATTACCGCCGATCACGGCAACGATCCTTGTCATACGGGAACAGATCATACGCGTGAAATGGTGCCTTTGATTCTGTACTCGCCATCGCATCAAGGTTCCGGTTTGTTGCCGCTGGCGAATACGTTTGCCAATCTGGGCGCAACGGTGGCCGAGAATTTTGAGGTGTCGATGCCGGAATATGGCGAATCGTATTTATCATATTTGAAATAAAACCAGTGACGCCGCAGACGGGAGTGTTCTCTCTGCGGCGTTTATTTTCGATATCACAACGATTGAATTGCTTATTCCAAATATAAAAATTGGATAAGATACATTATGCGAAGCTATGCAGATGAATCATATTTCCAAGATTTACTCATACGTTTCTGCTTCCAGCGGATAAATGAATAACAGATGATCCCGTTTACGAGTAAACCAAAGATCGCGATAATCCATTCAGAGATGGAAAAATAATAAACGAAAAGAATCTGAAATGCTTTGGATATCAGGACCTCAATATTTATGATTTTTGCATATTCGACTAAGCAGCTGACTCGCTGCTTCTTATTTAAATCATTCATCTGGGGATTAAGAATTAACAAAAGACAGACGAGGACGTCTGTTAACCCATAAAAAGCAGAAAACAATAAAATTATGAAAACGTTCCATTGATGGAAGATCGGAAGAGCACACGTCTGAACT
>NZ_CFQZWI010000050.1:0-21190 GCF_986127675.1 Holdemania sp.
TCTTCCGATCTAAATCTTCTCGATGTGCTCCATCGGATCGTCCGTTTCAAACAACTCAAACAAAGATTCATCGCGGATTAAACCGGCTTTCAGCGCCTCGACCAGACCGTTGTTGATATGCCGCTGCGGCAAAGTGGCCAGTACGTCCGGATCGATCAGTACCATTTTCGGCTGCCAGAACGCGCCGACGCAGTTCTTGATGCCGTCCAGATTGATCGCGACTTTCCCGCCGATGCTGCTGTCAATCTGCGACAGCGTCGTCGTCGGGATGTTGATAAACTCAATCCCCCGCATATACGTCGCGGCGACAAACCCGGACAGATCGCCGATCACTCCGCCGCCTAAAGCGACGATCAGATCTTTGCGGGAAAACCGTTCTTTCAGCATCCGCCGCAGAATCTGTTGGTAGACTTCCATGCTTTTAGCGCCTTCGCCCTGAATCACGCGTTCAACATAACCCTGGCCGCATTGCGCCAACACACGCCGGGCATATTCCTCCGGCACCCCCTCGTCCGTCACGATCATCACCTTCCGGTGACCTTCAAGATACTGTCCCACCTGATTCAGAAGTCCCCGCTGAATCAGAATCGGATAGCTCTTGTCTTTGAGATTGACTGTGATTTTTTTCATCATATTAACTTCTCCCCTCTCACACAACCTGCAAAAAAACCGTACAGGCTTATCCTGTACGGTTCAGCATTTCTTTTCGCATTCCCCTTCAGAATTAGCCTGATTTCAAATCAAAACGGGCTAATGTCCAAAGTGAACCAGCCCTCTATCTAAAGGTAAAATAAAAGTAAGAAGAACTCGGATGTTCAATTTTTTCGCAGATATTTTTCAGCATACTCAACACCTCGATGTTTTTACTATATCACAATTCGATTGAAATGCAATCTTTTTCTGAAACTTCAATCCTTTGTTACAACCTGAGAAAACGATTATTTCACAGATCCCAAATCCAGATAATTAAATTTAACGCCGCTTACTTCCTTTGACGTAATCTTTCCGGTAAAAGTAGTTCCTGAAGAATTGCCGATGGGATTCTGATCTTTATCGTATTCATAGACCACCCCTTGAACTGAATCTCCTACTTTCATATCCGAAATTCCATCAAAAATATAAACGGAATACGTGCCATTGTTATTTTTCATAACGGTGAAATCAAAGTTATCGGCATTTAAACCATATTTCTCCGCGATTCTCTGCTTAAATCCTTTTCCAAAGTTCGGCCCTGTAGAGTCCAGCTGACCGGTTTTATTGCTTCCATAAAATTCACTAACTGCCATTTCCAACATATCTTTGGAATAATTCCCCAGAATCTGTTGTTCTGAACCGCCGTGCTTGGAACAGGTGATTGAAAATTTACTTGGATCCACAGGATCAACCAGAACGGTGATTGTTCCGCCAGTGGGACATAATTTTTCATGATCTCCTAATTTCTCGTCAATCGCATCCTCAGCGGATTTCTTGGTAAACGGTTTGTCACCTAAAGTATATTCCATGACCATGATTTTATACGCGTTGGCCTGATTGGCGTGGCAAACTGTATCTGACGCCGTTTCGGTAAAACCTGTCAGTTTCGGTACCAGCATCAACATCAAAAGCACTAAAATCGCTACAACGACAATCAATTCAATTAATGTAAAACCCTTTTTCCGCCGTTTCATCGTTTATCCCTGCCTTATCTTGTTTCCGACGATCAACATTGTCGGAACTCCATATTCATTATATCATTACAGCTTCAATAACCGAATCTTTTTGTCTTGTAGAAATCCAGAGTTTTAAGCCGCAGAGGTCAACTTTTTTATCATCTCTGTATAAATTTGCTTCAGCTCTGCCTGTTCCGCTTCGCTCATCGGCGCGGCATACGGATCGTGTGAATCAACGGTCGCGATGTGATTGGCCGCGACCCGGCCGTTAACAATCAACGCGACGTCCGGCACATAAAACCCTTCTTCGCCTTCCTCGTCCCTCAGCAGCCAGCCTTCAAAAAGCGTCATGATCTTTTCAATCATCGCTTCCGAGTAATTTTCAGGCTTGCTTGTGTCGACATAATAAACAACTGCGCCGTTTTCCTTGGCCGCTTCATTTAAAACCGGCACTGCTTCGATACACCATGGACAATTCGGCTTGCCATAATAGATCATGAACGATTCGCCCTGTTCGATTTTTTCCAACGAAGCTTCCAGACTGATTTCAACGAAAGCATTCTGCTCATCCGCGAAGCCTTCATAAGCGCTCAGGTCTGCGGGCTTGTCGTTCAGCGTCTGATCGGGAGTCGCCATTGGCGAAGACGACGATGTCGGCGTCTGTTCTATTTCCGGCGAAGGCGTAAGGGACGGCATGGGTTTCACTTCCGGCGCACCGGCGCATCCGCTGAGAATCAGCGCGCTCAACAGGATCACAATTTTTCTTCTCATAACAGTTCTCCATTAAACGCCCGTTTGTAGCTGCCCAGAACTTTAACCTCCAGACAATGCTCGCGAACCTCGGCAATCGCTTCCTGCGTCTTTGGCTGAAGCAGACTGCCGTCGAAATCAATATAGAAGCAATACTCAAACATCCGTCCGCGGATCGGCCGGGATTCCAGTTTCAGCATGTTGATGCCACGCTGGGCGAACACGCGGATGACCTCGTACAACGCGCCCGGTTCATGATTGACCACGAAATACATGCTGATCTTATCTGCCTCCTGGACGGCCTGTACGCCTTTTGCCACGCAGAAAAAGCGCGTAGTATTCAGCTGATTATCCTGAACCCGTTCTTTTAATATAGGCAGATGATAATATTCCGCCGCCAGCCAGCTCCCCAGCGCCGCTTTCGACGGATCCTGGCACTGCGCCACATATTCCACGCTTTTCGCCGTATCCTGATAGGTCACCGGTTTGATCCATGGGTGCGCCGCAAAGAAACCGGAACATTGATCAAGCGGTTCCGGATGGGAATAGACCTCGCGCAAATCCTCGATTCTGGTTCCCGGCAGACCGATCAGCTGTTCGTCAATCCGCACTAAAATTTCACCGACTGCGAAAATATCGCTGTCCTTCAACAAATCATAAGTCCGATAAATAATTCCCGTCGTCGTATTCTCAACCGGCAGCAGCGCGTAATCAATCACGCCGCTTTCCACGTCGGCAATGATGGATTTGAAATTGGTATAATTGCATGCTTCGAATGCTCTGTCCTTAAAAAATTCCTGAACCGCGATCTCACTGAAGGTGCCGTGCGCTCCCTGATATCCCACTTTTATTTGTTTATTCATGTTCATCCTCCGAAGTGGTTTTATTGTATCATACTTTTTTCCGCTGCGAAGTCTGGATTTGAATTGCCTTGTGCTTTTCGCTATAATGAATGCATGAAAAAACAAGCTTCTTCTTTCGATAAAACTGAATTGCTGGGCGGCGTATTATTTCCATTGTTCACGTTATTTCTGATCCTGCGCGACGACCCGCTGAAAACCAATCTGTCCTGGATTGGAAACGGCCTGGGTTATCGCCTGCTGATCTTGATCTGGGCTGTGGCTGGCGCGCTTGTTTTCCGCGCGATGATCCGTGCGTTGGCAGAAGCCCTCCATGTTTCATTAAAGCGCCGGGAGGATTTAACGTTTCTTCTGATGGTGCTTTCGATGGTCGTGCCTTATCTGCCCGAAACATTTCCTCTTCTGGCGCAGCTGCATGTCCTGATCAGCAACCTTGCCTTCATTGCGTTGAATCTCTTAATCCTGCGTGTCTTCTATCAAGGACAAAAACGGCGCTGGTCGTTAGGCCGCCGGGGAATGGAAATGACCGCAGTGATTCTGGTCATCTGCGCTTTGATCTATATGCGCTTTCTCAGCGTCAATTCCCTGCTGGAAATGTTTTATACCACAGCGATGGCCTGGCTGCTGCTCAGGACACGCCGTCAATGCGCCGCTTAGCTTCAGAGAATGAACAAGAAGCTTTTGCGCTCATCAAATGCCAAAGCTCCAGCGTACCCACGCCCTGCATCAGACTCTTTTTGAGTCTTTTTTTATGATGCCAATAAGGGCTGCGGAGTCTGTTGAGGCGGACTGTCTTTGCCGCTGAGCCTTATTCTTGAATCCCATCGAACCTGAAGATTATAATAAAGACAAGCTCAATCTCAGCTATGAAATAAGGTGAATGTTGTGGAAAGCAAAGAATTTTATACCATCACAGAGTTTGCAGAGATGTTTAATCTGACTCGGCAAACATTAATTCATTACGATAAAATCGGTTTATTCAAGCCCGCCCGGATCAATCAAAGCGGCTATCGTATCTACACGCGGGAACAAAAGCCGAAAATGATCGAGATCATGCAGCTGAAAGATTCAGGCATGTCTTTGTCCGACATCATGCGGGTGATGGAAACAAAAAGCGCTGATTCCATTTTATCCATTTTTGATGCGCAGATCGCCAAGCTGGATGAACAAATTGTTCAATTCCAGATGAACAAACTCATTACCCACCACCGGAAAATGTATTATCAATCATTATTTGGAAAATATGAACTCAATAAAATATTTATAAGTGAAGAAAAAGAGAGAACCGCATTTTACGCACCTTTCGATTTATCCCTGGATGAGGACCCGATGATCGACGCGGCCTACCGCCGGTGCGTAGAATTAACGCTTCAGTATGCGAACGTCCAGTTTCAGGGCTGCGGGATCGTATTCCGGAAAGGCGCATGTCACAGCGACGATCCTTACCGCGGCAGCGGTGTCTTCTTCATGATCGACAATCTTTCTGCCGATCATCCGAATCTGATTACGCTTCCCGGCGGGTTAAAGATTAAAAAATATTTCTATGGCAATCCCGGACAGTTTGATCTTATCTGCGACGTCATGCATTATATTGCGGACCATCATTACGAAGTAACCGGCAGTCTGGTTTTTCATAATATCGTTGAAAATCATTATATCGTCGGCAAAAATGATTTAAGCCTTCTGGAAGTCCCGGTTCGAAAACTTGATTTTGAAAAATAAGACGCACATTCTTATAAGCGTTGCGCCTGCAATCAGTACAGCCCTTTTACGGCTGTACTTTTTTATCAGCAGCAGTTCATTTTAGAAAAAAAACTTGTTCAAAGTGATGTCAGCCTGACAGAAAGGCCGCTTCGATATCCAAGACCTGGAAAAAAAGATTCAGTAAACTTGATTATTCAAAATTTAACAAATTGAAATAACTTGACTGTATTGCAGCAATACAGTTTATCGTAAAAAGCACAGGATGCTTATAAGCATAGGAGGTAACAGACAATGAAAAAATATTTATCCTTGTTCTTAGTCTTGGCGTTGCTTGCAGGATGCAGTGCACCTGCGGAAAAAGAGCCGGCAAAAACGGCAGAAACAACGCCAGCCGCAGAAACCAATGAAACGGAAAAGGAAATGACGACGCACGGAACGTATATCGTGAATAATACGACAGGCGAAACAATTACTGAACTGTATATTTACAAGACCGGTTCAGAAGACAAAGGCAAGAATTACGCTGAAGGCGGTCTTGCGGATGGACAGAGTGTGACGATTGAAGTCGAAGCGGAAAAAGAGGAAGCCGAAGGTTATGCACAGACTTTGGAATTTATCAACGAGAGCGGACATGTTGAAAATAACTTCCAGACACTTCATCTTGAAGACGTCACCATCAACCTGCTTGCGGAAGGAGCGGACGCTTACACGTCGGCAACGCCGTTCCAGTTTGTCACTGGCGCTAATTAAGTTTTTATCCGGTAATGAAAAAGAAGCGGAAATTTACAGGTTGGCTGTACTCTTCCGCTTCTTTTTTTATTGTCCTTTACAGCTTTTATGATCTCTTTTTTTAAAGCCTTGTCTGTCGATTTCTCATTTTCGCATTGATTTTCCGCTAAGACAGCGCTTCCCGCAAGCTCTGACAGGCATAATCTGCGGCCTGGGCAGCGGTAATTTTCAACTGCGGGTTAGTGATCTGGAAGCAATATGCCTGCATGACGCCGATCAACACAAAGCGCTGGTATTCCCGCGGCCGCTGCGGCTGAATCCATCCGTCACCCTGCGCCTGATCCAGCAATAAATCAATCAAACGAATCATCTGGCGCATAATATTTTCCATCGTTTCTTCACTGACATATTGTTTTAGTTCCCGCTTGCCGACGCTGGACAGCAGCGTCTGAAACGGCGAAAACTGGCTCAGTGCTTTTTCCATCGCCGCCAGGATCTGACGAAAGCCGGCCTCGAAGCCCTGATCGAATTGAAGCAGGCCGCAGAAGCTGTCGAATTCCTTATGGAACGTATACAACAACGTTTCCCGGATAATTTCCTCTTTTGAAGAAAAGTATTCGTAACAGGTACCCTTGCCGATCCCGCTGGCTTCAGCAATTTCCGAAACCTTCAGCTCATTGAGCGAGCGGCCCTGCTGAACCAGGCTGATCACGCCGAGATAGACCTGAGTCTTTTTCTCCTCACTCATGCGCCGGTTCTGCCTTTGCTTTTTTGCGGTCCTTGCGGCGGCTTGTCACTTCGATCATGATCGGCACGACAAACAGCGTCAGCACCGTGGAATAAGTCAGACCGCCGATCGTGACGATCGCCATGCCCTGCATCATATCGCTGCCGGTACCGATTCCCAGCGCCATCGTCGTCATCGCCAGAATCGTCGTCAGCGCTGTCATCAAGATCGGACGCAGGCGGGTCCGGCCGGTTTCAATGATCGCCTCGCGGGTGGCATAGCCTTGTTCCTTCAGCTGGTTGGCATAGTCGATAAAGACGATGCCATTGTTGACAACGACGCCGCACAGCACCAGAAAGCCCAGCATCGCGACGATGCTCAATTCCTGACCAGTGATCAACAGGCCCAGGAAACCGCCGGTAAAGGCCAGCGGGATCGTAAACATGACGATAAACGGGGATAACAGGCTCTGGAACTGAGCGACCATGATCATGTAGATGAACGCGATCGCCAACAGAATCATCTGGATCATCGTGACCATCGTTTCCATAATCGTCTCATTTTCACCGCTGAATTCCAAGCTCACCGACTCCGGCAGTCCGCTGGTATCCAGCTGCTTCTGTACTTCCCGGCTGACGATTGTTATGTTGTAGCCCTCCTTGATCGTGCCGCTGACGTTGACGAAGCGGCGGGAGTTCTCGCGGTAAATGCTGTTCATGCCAGTGCCGTTTTCGATGTCGGCAATCCGCCACAGCTCGACTTCCTTTTCTTCCTGATTTTCGGTTCCCTTCAGCTTCATATCCTGCAGGTTATCCAGCTGGGTTAAGGAAGCGGCGTCCTGAACGATGACGACCGGATAGTCCTTGTCCTGAATCGCCAGAGTCGTGCTGGTCGTTTCCTCTTTAATACTCGAAGCGACGCTCTGATAAACCTGCGCTACGGTCAGGCCGTATTTCATCGCTTCGTTTTTATCGACGATGACGCGGACTTCCTTGACCGGATCCTGCTGGCCGTCGTCCACGACGTCGATGCCGTCGATCTGCTTCAGCTGATTGCCGATCTGGATTGCGGCCTCCTGCAGCTCGTCCAGATCATCGCCATACAGCGTCATCGCGACGCCGCTGCCGCCCAGCACGCTTAAATCCATATTGCTTGTGGAAACTGCCGCGTCAACAGGCAGATCCGCCAGAACCTGCGGGATTTCCGCTTCCATTTTTTTCGTATCGGCTTTCTCTTCCGTGATGATATAGAAAGTCGTGGAGGTCTTGCCGCCTCCGCCCATCATCGTGGACAGGCCGCTGCCGCCGCTGGTAACACCGACGGTTTCGACGCCTTCCACCTGCATCATCCGTTCCATGACCTGATCGTACATCGCGAAGCATTCCTGATCGGAAGCATCCTCATTCTGCATCGTTACGCTGACCGACATCTGGCCGGAATCCATCGTCGGAATCAGCGTCATCCCCATATTCATCACGCCGATCGTACTGAAAACTAACAGCGCGATGACGCCGCCCATGACGATCAGCTTGTGACCCAGCGACCATTTCAACAGCCCGGTATACCCGCTGACCAGCTTCTCAAAGAAGCCGTGCTTCTTTTCATTCTGCTTTTTCAGCATCTTGCTGGCAAGCATCGGCACCAAAGTTAAGGCGACGATCAGTGAGGCGAGCAGCGAGTAAGCGATCGTCAGCCCCATATCGACGAACAGCTGACGGGCCAGACCGGTCGCAAACACAATCGGCAAGAAGACGCAGACCGTCGTCAGCGTCGAAGCGATGATCGCTCCGGCAACCTGTTTGGCGCCTTCAATCGCCGCGTCGATCAAGCCGACGCCCTCGTTGCGCATCCGGTAGATGTTTTCAATAACAACAACGGAGTTGTCGACAAGCATCCCGACGCCTAACGCCAGGCCGGACAGCGAGATGATGTTCAACGTCACGCCGCTGAAATACATCAGCACCATCGCGAACATCAGCGAGATCGGAATGCTGAGGGCGATGATCACCGTCGGCTTGAGATCGCGCAGGAATAAGATCAAAACGATAATCGCCAGAATGGCGCCGTACAGGAAATTCTCCAGAACGGAATTGACGATCATGTCGATATAGACCCCCTGATCCATCAGGGTTGAAAAATGCAGACCTTCATATTGCGTGCCCAGCTTGTCAAAGGTTTTATGCAGGGCTTTGCAGACGTCAGCGGTCGAGGCGGTCGAGCTTTTCTGGAAGGAAAGCATGATGCCCGGATTGCCGTTGACGCGGGTATATAATTCTTCGCTGTTATCAACGATCTGGACGCTGGCCAGATCCTTCAGCCGGACTTCTTCCAGCCCGTCGATATCCATTGACATAAGAAGCAGATTTTCCACTTCTTCCAGAGAAGCGAACTGATCCCCGACCTTGATCAGCAGCGAATCGTCATTGGAGGCGATATAGCCGGCCGGCATCGAGAAGTTTTCCGCCGTCAGCATCGTCGAGATCATGCTCGGCGAAAGGGCTTCGGAAATATTCGCTTTTTTCAGCGCTTCATCACGCGCGTCGGCAATCTGTTTCAAGCCGTCCTCAATCTGCGTCTTGGCGGATTCCAGCGTCGTCTTGGTCGTGGAGATCGTCATTTCGCCCTTGGTGATCTCACCGGCCGCGGTCAGTTTGCCGGATTCCAGCTTGGATTGCAGGCTGTTGAGGTCGGAAACGTCGATCCCGGCCTGAGTTAACATACTGCTGGCCGCCTGCTTCACGCCCTCGGCCGTCGCGATTTCGATTTCAACATTGCTTAACTTGACCTTCGCATCGTCGTACTTTCCTACCATCTCTTTCATGGCGTCTAAATTGGACGAAAGCGCATTTAAAGGGGTTAAAATTTGATCTATAGTTGCTACAGCGTTTGACAAAGCGGCTTTAACCTCTCCATAATTTGTTATTTTAGTCAAATTAACTTTAAATTGGCTTAAAATGAAAGTTATTTCCTCAGGTAATGGCTGATCAGCTAACGAAGTATCATCTGATATTTCATTAATAAGAATTTGATAGTTTGCAAGTGCATCTTTACTTTGTGTCAACATAGCAATTTTTGCAGGCAAACTTTCTAGATATTCTATTAATTCCTCATTTGTAGCATCTGGATTATCCGGAACCTGTGTTCTTAACTGATCCACACCGCTGACGATCTGTTCAAAGGCCGCCTTCTCCGCTTTCAGCTGGATGATCTGCGAATCCATCGCGATCAGGTTCGTCGCCGCCTGTTGCAGCTGGACGGAAGACTGCGCCAGTTTGTCATAAGTTTCATTTTTCGTATTGGACAATTCTGATTCCCCATCGGCGATTTTCTGCAGACCGTCGTTGACCTCCTGCAGCTTTTCCCGCAGCTCCCGCTCCGACTTGGCCAGCTCGGAATCAACGCTGTCCAGCACCTTGTTGTTGATCTGGTCGATCTTGTCATGATTGAGCACGATCTGCACAGTTTCTTCCAACAGCCCGGTCGGATCGACAGATGCGACACCCTTGGTCTTTTCCAGCTCCGGCACGACCTTCTCATTGACAAAGTCGCTCAATCCCTGCAGGTCATGACCATCATAATCTGCCGTTGCCATCATGATCGGCATCATGTTCGGGTTAATCGCCATCAGCGTCGGACTGGAAATCGTTTCATCCAGATAGCCCTTCACCAGATCGATCTTGGCGTTCAGATCGAGCATCGCCGTGTCCATGTTGGTATCATCGGCAAACTCCAGAATAATTAACGATAAATTGTCCGAAGAAATCGAACTCATATTCGACAGGTTTTCTGTCGTGCTGACGGCGGATTCCAAAATCCGGGTCAGACTGGTTTCTACTTTTTCGGCGCTGGCCCCCGGATACGTCGAATAGATAACGACATAGGGCAGCTCCATTTCGGGCAAGAGGTCAGTTGTTGAATTCATAAATGAAATCACGCCCAATAACAGGCACATAACCACGCCCACAATTACAGTATAGGGTTTTTTAACACTAAACTTAGAAAACATAGGCCTCTCCTTTTATCCGACCGACTGGTCGGTCACTTCGCTATTGTATTCCTTTCCGCTTAAAAATACAATCAACAAACAGGAGAAATTATCGTTTTCCAAGCTTTCCAACCGGTCTTTCTTACACAATGACCTTTGCTTCTGATCGTAACGAACAGAAACAAATTTATCCAGAAGTCGGATCGATACAATTTTCCGTTTTCTCTTCCATTCCGCTCAAACTGCGCAGTAAAAAAGGATTCAGGCACATCTTGCGAACAGGAAAATCCATTTCGAATGCGGCCTGATTTGCCAAGCTGGAAAATGGTTTTCAATGATCTCCGCTTATTTCAAAGAAAGTCTTGATCAGATTTGCGTCTTTTCATTATTGAAGCCTCAGTAAGTACGCATGCCTGCACTGCACGTTTACATTCTTCATCAAGGTATTCGCAGGTAAAGAAATATCATTTTCCGATCTTTTAACGAGGCGGCGATACCTTCTGTAAAGCAGTCCATGAACCTGAAGTCCGTTGTCCTTATTCCTTACATGCCAGAATATCCAATTTCTCATCACAAGAAAAAGAAGCGTCGATTTCTTACTCAGTTCAGGGCAGACATGGAATTTCCATACAAAAAAGCAGGCAGAATAATATGTTATCTAACGCTTCATCCTGCCTGCCTATTTGATCGTTGTCCAAATTCGAGTAAGAACCGCGCTTCCCTCTGCGCTTCTTTTCTGGTTTCTGACTTCAAGTTTTCCTTGCCGCTCAAAACTCTGGGAATTGATTTAAATGCTTAACTGTCTCAGGCTTCGACCGGATTGTCGTCCTCGGTATTCGCCTCCAGCAGCTGTGCCGATTGGGTCGGATCCAGCTTATCGACTGCCTTCAGTTTACGCTGAATCATCCGCGTGCGCGTGCCGACAAGCTTGTCAAGTTCATTATTCGCCTGATTCAGCCGCTGCTGGGTCATCGCCAGCACATCGTGGAACTTGTCGAATTCGGTTTTTACCGCGCCCAGAATTGTCCAGACCTCGCTGCTGCGCTTCTGGATTGCCAGCGTCCTGAAGCCCATCTGTAAGCTGTTGAGCAGCGCCGCCATCGTGCTGGGTCCGGCGATGTTGATGCGGTAATCCCGCTGCAGCGTTTCGACCAGTCCGCGTTTAACGACTTCGGCATACAAGCCCTCAAAGGGCAGAAACAGGATTGCGAAATCGGTCGTGTAGGGAGGCTCGATATATTTATCGTGAATGTCCTTGGCGAACGAACGGATCCGCTGCGACAGTACGTTGACCGCCTGCGTCACCGCTTCCTGATTGCCTGAATCATAGGCGTCCTGCAGATTGGCGTAAGCGTCCGCCGGAAATTTGGAGTCGATCGGCAGCCAGACCGGCTGATCGTCATCGCCCGGCAGTCTGATCGCAAACTCGACGACGTTTTTGCTTCCCGGCACCGTTGCAACGTTGGTGGCATATTGTTCCGGCGACAGAATTTCTTCGAGGATCGCGCCCAGCTGGATTTCCCCGACGATGCCGCGGGCCTTGACATTGGACAGCACTTTTTTCAGATCACCGACGCCGACCGCCAGCGTCTGCATTTCTCCCAGACCCTTATAGACCTGTTCCAGACGGTCGTTCACCAACTGGAAGGACTGCGTCATTTTGTCTTCCAGCGTCTTCTGCAGTTTTTCATCAACGGTCTGGCGCATTTCATCCAGCCGGCGGTTGTTGTCCTGCTGGATCGCAGTAAGCTGCTTTTCTATCGTCTGGCGCATGTTTTCCAGTTTTTGTTCGTTGCCGGTTTCAAAGGTTTTCAAACGGTTTTCCAACACGCTGAACTGGTTGGCCATCGCGGTGTTGAGCGTATTCTGCTTCTCTGAGAGCGACTGGCTGATCTCGGAGAACTTCCGGCTTTGCAGCTCGGAAATCTGCTGCTGATTGGAGCTTAGCAGCGCGCTTAAAGATTGCAGCATTTCACGCTGGGCCGCCTGCTGCTGCAAAACACTGTGATTCATCGCGTCCAGCTTCTGACTTTCCGCCTGAAAAGCAGTCTGCTGATTGGCGCTCAGCATTTCACCGACCAGCCGCACGGCGTTCTGCGCGCCATCGACGATTTCCTGCCGGCTCTGCCGGTCCTGTTCCGTCAGCGTTGTCTGCAGCACAGTCAGTTTCTTATCGAAATCCTGCGCTTCAAGCTTTGCCAGTCGGCGGTTGAGGGCGGTCAGCTGAATCCCGCAGAATAACGCCAATCCGGCGGCGATGGCTGCCAGAATGAATATCCCTGTTTCCATGTTTGTTTCCCCCGCTTTCTCATGCAAACTGCCGGACTTCGCCGGCAGCTTTCTGATCTTAATTATACACAAAACGCAGTTTGAAAACCACTGCGGTGGCGGAACTTTAATCTTTCACCACAATTAAAATTCCGGTTTCAGCCCGCTGTTACGCAGGCTGAAGTTAAACTTTTTCCTTAAATTTCTTTATTTTTGGCAATGCTGATTCATCCAGTCGGTGATCTCGCGCAGCCGCTTGAAGCGGTGCATCGGCTTGCCGCTGCGGGAAAGTTCATGATTTTCGCCTTTAAACAGACAGGCGCGAGCCTCGACGTTCAGCACTTTTAACGCCGTGAACATTTCCATCGCCTGTGACACGGCGCAGGTATAGTCCTCGAAAGAATGAATAAACAACGTCGGGGTACGGCAGAAATCCGCGTATTTCAGCGGCGAATGATCCCACATCTTTTCCATGTGATCCCATGGCTTGCCGCCCTGGTGCAGATCGTCGTCATAGCTGATCCCGGAAGTACCAAAATCGCTGATCCAATCGGCGATACTGCGCTGGCTGGCCGCCGCCGCAAAGCGATGGGTATGCGTGATGATCCAGTTGGTCATATAGCCGCCATAGCTGCCGCCGGTCACGCCTAAGCGCAGCGGGTCAATCTGCGGATTCTGCGCCAGAATATGATCAGTGAATTCCATGATGTCTTCATAGTCGATCGTACCGTATTTCAGCCGCAGATCGGCAAAGGCATCGCCATAGCCATCCGAGCCGCGGTGGTTGCAGAAGAACACATAATACCCTGCGCTCGCCCAGACCTGCATTTCATGGATCAGCAGTTCGCCATAGGTCGTACGCGGCCCGCCATGGATGTCAAGAATCGCCGGATAGGTCTGATCCGGCTGCCAGCCGACCGGCTTGATCAGCCACCCGTCTATCGTCTGCCCCGCGGCGTTGACAAAGCCCGCGTATTCAACCGGCTGAACGGCCTTATCCTTGAGACACTGTTCGCTGATCTGTGTGCGGCCGGTGACCGCACCTGTCATGTCGGCCGTATAGACTTCCTGCAGCCGGCCGGGTTCCATCGCGCAGAACACAAAACCGGATTTCGTGATGTCAAAGCCGCTGACAGCGCCGTTGAACTCGACCGCTTTTTCCACCCGGTCCTCGTGCAGCCGCATCAGTTCCGTACGATAGCCGATCGTCGATGTAAAATAGAGCACGCCGTTGTTCAACATGAATGTTTTGCCTGATCCGTAACGAACGTCGCTGTTGACGCAGCCGCCGATGGAATATTCGTAATCCAGCACTTTGCGGACTGCTCCGCTCGTTAAATCGCAGCGGTAGAAATCGCAGCTGGTTCCGTTGCCATAAGCCTGCATGTCCGTCGCCATGAACATCAGTTCATCGTTTTCCGCAGCGATCGCGCCAATCCGCAGCTGTCCCTGCGGCACAAGCGTGCGCGAAGTCTGCTTTTCCAGATCGTAACAGACCAGTTCGGATGTTTTCGGCTGGACGTCGCGCCAGTTTTTCCCGGTATAGATCACCTGATGACCGTTGACGATCACCCTTGCGCAATCATAGCCCTGCGGCGTAATCCGCAGGTGCCGGCCTGTGCATTTATTCCAGATCAGACAGCCGCAGCGGTCTGAGTCGATGAATCCGGCGCCGTTGGCGACAAACGGGACTTCGTGCAGAATCACATAGTCCTGCGCGTCGTCGAGTTCTTCCTTTGCCGTGGTTTTGGGATCCAGGGCATGCAGATTTTCCTGAATTTTTAAAACGACCCAATCGCTGTCCGCTACCGGCGTCATCTGCACCACGGCATAAGGGACTTCAAAGGCTTTCTGAGCCTCGCCCTGATTCAGCGTCAAGCGGTAATAAACAGTTTTCTGTTCATTGGGTTCCGGTTTGTCCTGCGGCTTGCGCTCCGCCGCAAACAGGATTGTTTCTTCATCCTCAAAACAGAATGACGAAACCTGACCGTCGCTGATCAGCGGCTTCAGCTGCATCGTTTGCGGATCGACTTCCATCAAGTTGGTACGGTAGCTGTTTTCCGCCTTGTCCATCTGAGTTTGCAGGCACAGGACATGCGCTCCGGAAGCAGCCAGACTGTGCACGAAACGATAGTCTGTTAAGTCTTGAATTTGTATTTTTTCCATGTTGTTTCCCACCTCACTATGAATTGGTTACAGGATACCGCACTTTCCGTTCCCCGGCAAGTCCTTTCCGATTTTTTGCCGCCATGCCCCAAGCACTGTGCGGAATTCGTTTTCATCCAGACGCGCGGAAGGCCGGGCGACGACTCGGGCGGCCATTGCGTTAGCCAGATCCACCGAAACTGCCAACGGCCATCCTTGTTTCAATCCCGCTAACACGGTTCCTGCATGACAATCGCCGGCGCCGATCGTGTCCACAACTTCACTCTTGACCCCCGGAAGCGCTTGATAATTGCCATCCGCTGAGCAGCATACCGCGCCCAGTTCACCCCGGGTGATGATCACGGCGCTGCCGAAGCGGCCGCGCAGCGTTCTCGCTGCCGCTTCAACTGACTGGTTCCCGCTTAACCAGCAGGCTTCCGCTTCGTTAAGATGCAGGATCGGCCGGCATGCTTCGATCGCCTGCCAGCGCGAAGAGTCCAAATGCATGAGCCGGGCTCCTGGCGCAAAGAAAACCTGCGGTCCGGGATGCTCACGCAGCCATTTCAGCATTGCCAGCCCGGTCGGTTCCTCCAGTTCAATCCCGCAGACATACACGTAATCCAGCTGCGCCGAATCCAGATCTGCCAGCCATTCTTCGCAGAAGCCATATTCCGCGCCGTGCGTGGACAAAAATGTGCGCTCGCCGCTGTCTTCCACCAGACACAGGCAGCAGCCGTTATCCCATCCCTTCACCACGATCGCCGGCGACAGTCCCTCCTCGCTTAAAAGCTTCCCGGTTATCTGGCCGAAAATACCGTCGCCGGTGGGCGAACAGTGAAACAGCGGCAGCCGGAACAGCCGCAGCATCCGCGCTGCGTTGTACGCACAGCCGCCCAGCGCCATCGTCATGGAGCGCGTATTGATATCCTCCTGGGTTACCGGCAGATGCGGTACCCGGACGATCATGTCGATCACGGTTGATCCCAGTATCAGTGTTGTTTTCATTTCCCTGTCCCCTTATTTTTTTCCGTTGGTTTTATCATACCACGCCGATCCGCAAAACGAACGGCAACCTCACAGAATTAAAAGAAGAAGTGAAAAACAGGTCCGAGACAGCGAAATAAAACGATATATGGAAACGCATCAGTAAAAGACGCAGCTGTTTTTCCCCTGGCGCTTGGCCTGATACATCGCCGCGTCGGCTTTCAGGAATAATTGCCGGTACGTCGTTCCCTGCGCGGGAAAGAAGGCGCAGCCAATACTGCAGGAAATTTTCGGCAGCGCAGCCGGCGCCTGACGCAGATGCTGCAGCTGCTGGCGAATGTGATCCAGACGCGCGCCGACCTGATCGCGTGTGCCTGCTTCCTGCAGTAAAACGACGAATTCATCGCCGCCGATCCGTCCGACCAAATCCTCCGGCGCAAACAGAGCGCGGATCTCGGCCGCCGTCCGCCGCAGCGTTTCATCGCCGCAGTCATGCCCATATGCATCGTTGATCTGCTTGAAATTGTCGATATCCATCACCGCCAGCGTCATGCTTTTTCCCACCGGAGCCTGCCGCAGCGCTTCCTCAATCAGCTGCTGAATCTTAAATCGGTTATATAATCCGGTCAGACAGTCCTGATGGGCCAGATGGCGCAGCCATTGGAGCTCGCGCCGCTGCTGATCCATATCGCTTAACAAGCCCAGAACTCTGACCGGCTCACCTTGCGCATCCTTTTCCAACGTCAGCTCCAGCCGATACCAGCGAATGCCTTCCTTTCCGCATTCCAGACTGAGATCCACAGTCGGAACCAGATTCCCCCGCTGCAGCTGGCTGCGGATTTCCGCAATCTGAGCGGCGGAGGGAGAACGTCGATGGCTGTCAGGCAGATCCTGAACCTGTCCCACAAGCGAAGGCTGGAAATGAAAATGCGCAAACCAGTTTTCTGACACCTGCAGCGTATCCTGACGGATATCCCACTCCAGCCAGAATTTCCGCGTTTGCATCAGGAGTTGTTCCAGAGGGGCGGACCGGCTCTTTTCCAGACTACGATTTTTATTCACTGCCGGTTCTTCAACCAGCGTCAGATGGACAAGCTGATCCAGAAGTACGTCGATCACAAGCAGATACCGCAGTGTTTTTTCTTCGCAGAGAACCTGTCCCTGCTGCAGCATCAGCTGCCCGGAAAGCATCTGGACCCTCGGATTGCCGCGGACGGTAACCGGCGGTTGTTCCCGCAGCCACCTCGCGGCCACTTCCCGGCCATAAATTTCAAGATCACCGCTCAGGATAGCTACTTCCGGCCGCAGCCGATGGTGAAGCTCCGTCAGCTTTCCCATTTTGATCAGCTGCATTAATTCTTCTAAAAAACAAGCGTTTCCCTTCATCAAAATTCCACCTCGTATCAGATTTATTGTAGTGGCTGATTGCGACGAAGATTGTCGAATTCTGCTGCGCGCGGACCGCTGAGCGCATTGCGGCCCTTTTTCAAATGGAGGACGAATAGCTTCAAAAGCCGGACTTCCTGCATTCATACGGTTATTCTTTAAATTTAACCCTTTTTTGAGCCCTTGTCAGGAATCTGTAATAAATTGTTAAGCTGCACTTCATTTCCCTGACCAACGGATATGATATAGTAAGATCAAGAATAAAAGAGCGTCTGGCGCTTATGCTGAAAATAAAAGGAGGGATTCCCCAATGCCAAAAAAACTGACTGCACTCTACAAGTTAGCCGCTATTCTGATCGTGATCGCCTCTGTTTTCTATTTTTCATCCGGAGCGCTGAATCAAACGCCGAATTTAAACGCTCCGAACATGCCGCTGTCGCAGATTTTAATTCCTGACTGATCTCTGATTCTCTGAAAACGCCAAAGTGGAACGTCCTCCCTGCTTTCTGATCTGCGGCGTTTTTTTTGTGATTTCCGCTTTTTACATGAATAAAGAGAATGATCCCGGTTTGTATGAATTTATTCCGCCGCTTTCGGTTCGAGGATCAGCCGGCGGTTAGGATAATCCAGGCGCCAACCGCGGCCTGCCAGCACATCCGCGCCCAACAAGCCGGCGACAGCCTCCCCCTGTACGGGATATAATGGGCGGTTGATCACCGCTATGCCGTCAAGGATGATTTTTGCATTGCCGATCCGCAGAGAAAGCGCCGGCAGCCGGCGCGCGGGAACCTGCGTTGAACCGTCGACGCCTGTCAGCGTTTCAAATTCCAGCGGCAGCGAATCGGGCAATCCTTGATCGAGCAGGGGGCCGCCTGTAGTATCGGTATTGCCGCTGTCAAATCCCCAGCGCATGAGCTGCCCTTCTGTTTCCGCCTGCACCATGGGCATATTATCCCAGCCGATCAACTCCTGCTCAGCACTTGGATCCGCAACCGAAGGCCTCACTGACAACCGCTGACGTTTCTCATCCCATTGCCAGCAACATAATTGAAGGACGTCCCACCCCAGCAGTCCGTCGATTTTTACGCTCTGTCCGGCCGCCAGCTCCAAGTCGAAAGCCTCATCCCTCAGCACCATCCAGGTCTGATCCATTACCAGAAGCGGCCCGATCTGTACGGTCTCCGCCCGCCATTTTTCTGCCTGAATCCGCCCCAATCCGCTGCCCCCGCCAACGACTTGTTCATGCAGCGACCGCAGATTGGCCGCCTCGGCGATGGATCTGCGCACAGCGCTGCAGGAGGCGCCGGTATCAAACAGAACCACTGCGGGATAACCCTGAATCAGAATCGGAATCGGAAGTACGTTGGGTAAGCCCCGATCAATCCGGGTCAGCACCGGACCTGCATCCTGCCATATCAGTTTCATCATTTCACCTGCTTTCTGCTTTCTGCTTTCTGCTTTCTGCTTTCTGCTTTCTGCTTTCTGCTTTCAGTATACCAAAAAGAAAAAGCAGCGGCTGCTTTTCGGTCAGAATTATAAAGTTTTTGATTATGTTCGTTGATCTGACAAAAAAGAATTGACTTGGAGTGAACTTCAGGCGTTACAATAAAGCCACGGGGAAACGAACTACCCCGTCTGCAAAGTAAGGGAGGCACATCCAATGGAAAAATCTAAGGTCTATTTTACCAAAATCATCACTCCGGAGAAAATGATCGAAATGGAAGAAATTCTCGGCCGGCAGCTTAAAGGCAAGGTCGCGGTGAAGCTGCACAGCGGCGAAGTCGGCAACCAGAACTTTCTGCGTCCGGAATTCATGAAACCGGTGATCGACAAAGTAAACGGCACGGTCGTGGAATGCAACACCGCTTATGAAGGACAGCGCAATACGACGGAAGCCCACTGGCACACAATGGAAAAGCATGGCTGGTCCAAGCTGTTTTCCGTCGATATTCTCGACGAAGACGGCGATTTGGAATTGCCGGTGAACGGCGGAAAGGTAATCCAGAAAAACTTTGTCGGCGATCATCTGAAAAATTATGATTCCATGCTGGTGCTGACGCATTTTAAGGGCCATCCGATGGGCGGTTACGGCGGAGCGCTGAAAAATATTTCGATTGGCCTGGCGTCCAGTTATGGTAAAGCTTACATCCATGGGGCTGGCGTCGCGGAAAACATCTGGACCGCGGATCATGATCAGTTCCTGGAATCCATGGCCGACGCCGCAAAGTCAATTTTGGATTATGAAAAAGAAAACATTGCGTTTATCAACGTGATGTGCAACATGTCGGTCGACTGCGACTGCTGCGCAAAAGCGGAGGATCCGAAGGTCAGAGATATCGGTATTCTGTCCTCACTCGATCCGGTTGCACTGGATCAGGCATGCCTCGATCTTGTTTATCAGTGCGAGGATCCGGGAAAGAAGGATTTAATTGAAAGAATTGAATCCCGCCATGGAATTTATACTATCGAAGCGGCGGCCGCGTTGGGGATTGGCTCGCGTGAATACGAACTGATCGACGTCGATCATCTACAAAAGTAAACCCTTGAAAGCTTAAACCTGAAAAGAGGAACTCCGGGATTAGAAAGCGCATGTTTCGTCTGGCGCCCCACCTGGAAATTCCTCTTTTTTGATTAGGCGTGCTGTTCGTCCATCAGCTGATTCCATCGCAGAACGGAATTGACGGACGTTTCCAGCCAGTAAAGAAAACGGGTGCCCGGCAGACGCGGTTCGCGCTTTTGCATCGTCTGGACAAGCGGCGCGCCATCTGCCGCATTGTGCCACAGATCGACAAAGATTGTATCGGCCTCGCCGGGTTTCAGACGATCCACCACAGCGAAAGCGTCGTCATGGATGATTGTTAATTTTTCAGGATTCTCCCATTGCGGCAGGATCCAGCGGGTAAACCAGGCGATCACCGCCGCTTCCTTCTCAACCACAACAATTTGTTCAACGTCTGCTTTGCGTGAAAGGTGATAAGCGAAATAACCCAAGCCCAGTCCGCAAACCAACACTTTTCCGCTGGCTTGTTTCAGCAGCGGCCGCATCGTGTTGATCTCGCTGGGAATCACGCTCATCCATTCAACGCCATTCTCATAAACACAGGGATAACGGTATTCCGTATCGAAATAGCCCAACTGCGGACATTCCGCCCCGGTTTCATCCACGCGGTAATCGTCATAGATCAAAATTTCAAACGGCTGATAGCATTCCCAGCGCACCGTCCAGGCGCCTTGCGTGCTGTCCGGGAAATGAATGTTGCGCAAATAGGCGTCAGCTTCATAGTCAGCCGCGGACAAGTGCCGGAATCCCGGCTTGAAATATTGTTCGGCCAGCATGCGGTGCTGGGGATTTTCGTCAAGATCCAGCCCTGCGATAATACAAAAGAGAGTATAGACGGCGTCTGTCTGCGAGAGTCCGCAGCCAGAGCACAGGGACTCCACCATTCTCCGCTCAATGGCGCAGGGATTTTCCTGCAGATAATCGGCAACGAGTTGGGTCATCGCGGAATTGAGTTTCATCCGCTTAACTTGTTGATCTGTCATTGTGTTTCCTCCTGCATTATCATCCGCCTGTTTCAGTTCAGCCCAGTCCGTTGCTTCTGCCGTTTTTAATAAAAGGGAGAGAGCCAGCTGCATTTTGGTTCTGCTTTCTGCTTTCGAATCTCAACACTGTTATCAGTTTCTTGACCTGAGATGTAATTCACTTTAGCTAAGATTGCAGCAACGTACAGCGATCAGCCGGGGTCGCCGGGCTCATTCGGAATCCTTCCGCGCTTTGTCTGCCGTTCATTTCACTTTGTCCCCGATAACAAAAAAACCTGTCCAGCGACAGGATTTTTAGTAAGTGGTGGTTCCAGCCGGGATTGAACCGGCGACACATGGATTTTCAGTCCATTGCTCTACCAACTGAGCTACAGAACCATTGGTTGCGGGGGAAGGATTTGAACCAACGACCTCCGGGTTATGAGCCCGACGAGCTACCAGACTGCTCTACCCCGCGATA
>NZ_CFQZWI010000051.1:0-20259 GCF_986127675.1 Holdemania sp.
TGTGCTCTTCCGATCTCGGTTTAAGTCAGTTGAGCGAATTCATTGATTCTCTGATCATCGTTTCCAACAACCAACTGCTTCAGGTCATCGGCCGGATTCCGTTTGTTGAAGCGTTTAAAGAAGCGGATAACGTTTTGCGTCAGGGCGTGCAGACGATCACCGATCTGATCGCGGTTCCTGCCATGATCAACCTCGACTTTGCGGACGTGCGCTCGGTCATGGAAGGTCAGGGCAGCGCGCTGATCGGCATCGGTATTTCCCAGGGCGATAACAAGGCTCAGGAAGCGGCGCAGAAAGCGATTCAGTCGCCGTTATTGGAAGCTCAGATCAACGGCGCCAAGAAGGCGATCGTCAACGTCACCGGCGGCGCGAACATTTCGATTTACGACGCGAACGACGCAGTCGAATACATCCGTGAAGCGGCCGGCAATGACATCGACATCATCTTCGGCGTAGCGATTAACGAGAAGATCGGCGAATCGATCATCGTGACAGTCATCGCCACCGGCTTTGATCTGCCGAAGATCAAGGTGCCTTCCCAGGCGAAACCGTCGGTCAAGGTCGCGAATAAGATCACGGAAGAAATCAAAAAGGAAACGGAAGAAGACGAGGAAGACAACAGCGGCATCCCAAGTTTCTTTCTCTCCCGCAAATAAACGAACGTGAATGAAGACGGAGCTTTGGTTCCGTCTTTTTTCTTGTTCTGGTTGAAAGCGCTTGATCGTGGTAAAATAAGAATAGAAGCAATGCGGAAGGAGGTCCCAGTCATGGATCTGGTTTACCTGGATTCTGATATTCTCGGCGACAGTTATGACGCGCAGCTTTGCCGGAAACGTTTTATTCGTTATGCGCAGGATCATCCGCCGGTATTAATCGCCGTTGCGCGGGTTGGCGAAGCGGAAAGAGAAGTCTGGAACAGCCTGAAACAGGCATGTTCTTTTGTGCGTTATTTTCTTGATGATCAACATCCGTGCGAGCAGCTTGACGGGATGACGGTTGAGCTTCAGGAGCAGTGTCTGCAATGCGGAAACTGGCAGATCAAACCGGAACGGGGCGCGGCTGCCTGGATTCAGGCGGAAACCGGCGTCAGCTGGCGCTACATCGTATTGGATATGTTAAGCGATCCTGCGTTTTCCTATTATCACCACATGAAGACGTTTTCCGACCTGCATTCGGCCTATGTCTACATTCGAATTCGAAACGGAATTCATAAAATTTTGAATTAAGTATATTTAAATAATTAATCAATATATTAAAAATATTAAAAAGTTCTTGAAATAATTCAAATATAATTTATAATGTTCTCAGGAGGACACGAGGATGGCCAAAAAGATTAAAATCATTGTGGAGTCGCCTGAACAAAATGTCGTGATTCCGGCAATTCCGCTGAGCGCCGCCGCGGCAATCTTGAAAGTTGTGCTGTGGGGATCGCAGTATGTTCCGGCTCAGTCGCGCGATGAAAGCGTGCAGCTCCTGCTGGATAACCGCGACGCGATTCTGGAACTGGTGCAGACGTCGGTCTGGGAATTGAAAGCCTGCGAGCCATTCCGGCTGGTCGAGGTGGAATCCGGCCCGAATCGGGTGCTCATTGATATTTTAGGATAAGGAGGAAACACGATGCGAAATGAAGTGTTCGGAACGTGTCCGGTCTGCGGCAATCAGCTGCTTGCGACACGGTTAACCTGTACCCGCTGTCATACGGAGATTACCGGCGAGTTTGCCTTATCCCGTTTCAGTTATCTGAATCGAGATGAACTGCAGTTCGTCGAGACCTTTATCCGGGTTCAGGGCAACATCAAGGAAATGGAAAAGGAATTCAATATTTCCTATCCGACTGTGAAGAAAATGCTGGATACGATCATTACCAAGATGGGCTTTCCGGTCAAACAGGAAGCAGAACCTGCCGTCCGTGCCGACGATGTGCTCTCACGGCTGCAGCAGGGCGAGATCAGCGCCGAAGAAGCGATTGCGCTGTTAAAAAAGTAGGAGGAACAACATGAACTCCCGAGAAAAAATTATGGAAATGGTCAAAGATGGCACGCTGAGCGTGGAAGAAGGGCTGCGGCTGCTGGACGCGATCGAAGAAAGTGAAAAACGCACGGAGAAGACGTCCAAACCGGCTGAATCGGAGGTGCGTCCGCTGATTTACAGCGCGCCTTCCCATCCGAAAATGCTGCGGATTCAGGTTGAGTCGGCCAATAACGATCGGGTGCGCGTCAATGTGCCGGTGTCGCTAATCCGCGCAGGTCTGGATTTCACCAAACAGATGAAGCTCAGCGGAATGGACGTGGATCTGAAAGGCGTGGATCTTGACTTGATCATGAAACTGGTTGAAGACGGTCAGGTCGGCGAACTGGTCGACGTGGTTTCGGCGGAAGGCGACAAAGTTCGGATCGTCGTCGAATAGTCATTCAATTTTAAGGAAGCGAAGGCTTCCTTTTTGCGTCGTTGTCCGTATAATTAGAGAAGAGGTGTTGAATATGCTGAAAGAAGAGTGCCGTTTGTTCCAGAAGGTCTGGCTGGGCTGGACAGAATCGCAGATGGATCAGTTTGTCCGGATCGGGACACAGTTAGCGCAGGCGCTGGCGGAAGGCAGGAAGGTGTATGCCTATGGGATCGGCGAGGATCATTGGTTTGCGGAAGAGCTGACGGCCCGGCTGCAGGGACATCCTGAAATCATCGGTCTGTTTCCCCGTGAGCTGATGACCTACGATCGCCGCTATGCCTCGTTAATCCGGTGTCCGGAATATGCCAGGGTGCTGATCGAAGCCTGGAAAATAGAGCGGAATGATTTGGTTTTGTCCTTCCACAGTCAGGATACGCCGCTGTATGCCGCGATGGAAAAGCACTGCCGGCGATTGGGGATTCAGTGGCAGATGCTGCAGGCGGACCGGCAGACGGAAGCGCCGGGATTGTTCAGCGTAGAAGAACGTTTTCTGCCTATGCTGCAGGTCTATGGCGCCCAGGCGGTCAATGCCGTCAGTTTTGCGGCGGCGGCCGGGATCGATCCCGCCAGCGCTGTGCATGAGCTGAATAAAAGCATGCTGGAAATTCTGGAACAATTTGAACAGACCCAACTGCCTTCGATAACCAAAGTCACCGAGGAGCTGGAGCGGAAGCAAGGCCGGCTGATCGTCATGGGCAGCGGTCATTCGCACATGCTTCAGGATTTGATGGCGCAGGAGAAGACGCTGGATAACGTCGTTCCGATTCTGGAACAGGAATTGATGGTATTCGATCCAGTCCAGAGCGGCTGGACGCAGAAGCAGCGCGACTATGCCCAGATGTTGATTGATAAATATAAAATTCAACCCCAGGACGTATTCCTGATGCCGTCCAACACCGGAAAAAGTGTGATGAACGTCGAGCTGGCGCGGTTGTTGTGGTCGAATAAAACGACAGTTGCGGCGATCACGAACATGAAGCAGTCGCCGGTGATCAAGTCCGATCATCCCAGCGGCCGGCGCTTGTTTGAAACGGCGGATATCGTGATCGACAACTGCTGTGTCAACAAGGATGCCTGTCTGACGATCGACGGTCAGCGGCGTTGTCCGTTGTCCTCGGTGACGGTGCTGCTTTGCGGGGTTCTGCTTCTGGAACAGCTGCGTGAACTCAGCGCAGAGTAAGAAAAACGGAATTTAATGTGAGATATAGAAGGTCAGTAAACAAAGGCTGGAAAAAGCACAAAAAGTTAAAAAGATGGGAATGCTGCGAAAATAGGTTTCCATCTTTATTTCATATGAATAATAAACAATTTGTAAATGAACATCATCTTGTTTTGCGGTATGATTAAAGCAGATAAAGAGGACTATATTATGCAAAAAGAACGCAGCGACGAATTATTGAATCAAGGTGCAAAAGCGTATCAAAGCGAAACGCCGGAAGGCTTCAGGACGGCTGTGCGGTATTATCTGGAATCCGCCAGTCTGGGCAACGGTCAGGCGATGACGAATTTGGGTTATTGTTATACCTATGGGCGGGGCGTGACGAAGAATCCGGCCGAAGGATTCCGCTATTTTGTGCAGGCGGCGAAGCTGGGAAATCCCGAAGCGATTATGAAGGTTGCCGACGCTTACCAATGTGGTCAATTTGTTAAAAAGGATGAAATCAGGGCGTTTCAGTTTTACCGCAAGCTGTTTCAGCATCTGCGGGAAACGGGAGAGCTTATGGATTATCCGGAGGTCTGCCTGCGCTTAGGTCGATGTTATTTGGAAGGGAAAGGGACCGAAGCAGATTTACGGCAGGCGCGGCGGTTTTTAGTGCTGGCGGTGCACGGCTACTCCCTGCATGAGGATCAATATTTCTACTATCCGAAACAGCGCCGTCAGGCGGAAGAACTGCTTCGGCAATGTCAATAAACGCAGGCTGACTAAGAATTCAAGACGTGGGAATGGGGGAAAATTATGCAGCGGAAAAAGCGAAGCCTCAGGATCGTGGCCGTGCTGGCTGTCCTGTTTGGCGGATGCGTACCAGCTTCTTCGCCGATAGAACCGACTCCCGTCGTTTCGCCGGCTGTCATCTCGGCAGAGACGGCGTTTACCATTACACTTTCACCTGCGGATGAAACAGGCCGCGATATTACTCAACCCTTAAATCAAGTTGCGATCACCAATCATACCGATCAGGAAATTCAGATCCTTTCTCTGGATCTTAAAGGCAACCGAGGCGGAATCCGCGAAATTCCGATCAACCGCACACTGGGACCGCAGGAAATGGGCTGTTATTTCATTGCGGGGGAATATCGCAAGGATATCGATCCGGTAGCGGCGGTGACGTTTGCCAGCGAGGACGCCGCGAGCGTGACAAAATATGATTTTGATTCGCAGAAAACAGAAACGGCGCCGGGGGATTCTCCCGCTGGAGGATGAGCTGCTTGACAATCAATATCGCTATGGCAAGAAGCTCTTTTACAGCTTTGTAGACACAAAGCTGGAGCTGGGGGATCAGGAAAAAGCGTACATCGAGAACCTGATGCTTCGCTATGACTGCGATTACGCTTATAATGGCGAATATGATCCGGTAAGGATCATGGAGGAATATGCCCTGTTAAGAACTTATTCGCTGATGAAGTCAGAGGATCCAGATCATCCCTACTGGCTTTTGTATTGTACTCCCGATGTTTATGCGTTCACCCCGGCGCAATGGGAAGCGGCACAAGCGCAGAAGCTGACGTGGGAACAGCTCTGGCCGATGCTGAAGGAAGAACCGAATTCCTGCCAACAGATTTACTTTCAGGGCTGGGATGCTCCGCTGACAGACGCTGACCGGGCTGCGCTGATGAACCTGTGTGATTTAAAAGAAATTCCGGCCTGCTTTGAAGGAGAACCGGAAAAGTCTGAAATCGGCGCGGATAAACCGGTGATTTATCTTTATAAGGATACGGAAATCGACTTCACGCTGACCTTGGGGACGCCGCCGACGCTCAGCTATCCGCAGTATCGGCAGGGATGGTCAGGCACGGTGACGGCAGAGGATTTGATTATTCAGGATCGCCGCTATCCATATCTCTATTACGAAGCGCAGATCCCGGATGACTTCGACTTTGATTAAGGGTTTGTCGTAGCCCGTGAGGATACCGTCGGTTTCTTAGAGGAAAAGCTGGCGATTCTGGGCTTAAATGAAAGGGAGAGCGCCGATTTCATCACCTACTGGCTGCCGGTCCTCTCCCAATCCGACTATAACCGGATTACGTTTCCCTGCGCCGATTATGCCCGGCTCGTTCCGCTTCAATGCCAGCCGCAGCCGGATACACTGATCCGCGTCTATATGCTCTCGGAAGGTCTGGACGAGGCGGTTGTAATGGAGCCGCAGACGTTAGACCCGGCCCCGGCCAGAACCGGATTTACTGTTGTGGAATGGGGCGGCAGCCGCCGCAATTCATAAACATTTGTCAAAGAAAGTCCAAAACCGGAGGAATCCGGCTTTTTTTGGCACGCTTTGCGGACGATCCGGCGCTGCGCCGCGTTCTAATCCGAGGGGATTTGCGATATAGATGGGAATAGGTAAAGGAGAAGTGCTATGCCCTATCGTCAAACTATACAGGAACTGGAAGCAGCAACACTGACTAATGCCCGCGAGGGCCTGAGTGAAAAAGAAGCGGCCGCCCGGCTGCAGCGCTTCGGCGGCAACGAGCTGGAAAAGAAAAAAGAAGAATCACTGCTGAAAAAAATCGCGGAACAATTCAATGATCCGATGATCCTGATTCTGATCCTCGGGGCCGTGATCTCCATTTTTCTGCATGAGGTGATGGATTCCGTCATCATCGTTGCGGTGATTACGATCAACGCGCTGATCGGGGTATTCCAGGAATGGAAGGCGGAAAAAGCGCTGCACGCGCTGGAAAAAATGACCGCGATGAAAGCTGTGGTCAAGCGTGACGGACAGCTGAAGCAGATCGACGCAGCCGAGCTGGTTTTGGGCGATCTGGTGTTTCTGGAAGCCGGCAACTTCGTGCCGGCGGATCTGCGCCTGATTGAAACCGTACATCTGAAAGTGGAGGAATCCAGCCTGACCGGCGAATCGGTGCCGGTCGATAAGGATGCCTCGGCGCGTTACCCTAAGGATCAGACGCTGCCGCTGGCGGATCAGAAAAACATGGCGTTTTCCTCGACGATCGTTTTGGACGGCAACGCCGCGGGGTTGGTCGTGGCGACGGGAATGGACAGCGAGATCGGCAAGATCGCGAAGCTTTTGCAGCATGAGGAAAAGCTGCTGACGCCCTTGCAGCGGCGTTTGGCTGAGTTGTCAAAGGTGCTGGGGGCGCTGTCGGTCATCATCTGTGCGGCAATTTTTGTGATCGCCGTCATTCAGAAACGCGATCTGTTTGAAATGCTGCTGACGTCGATTTCCCTGGCGGTGGCGGCGATTCCCGAGGGACTGCCGGCGGTCGTGACGATTTCCCTGGCGCTGGGCGTCCAGAAAATGAGCGATCATCACGCGATCGCGCGCAAGCTGCACGCCGTGGAAACACTCGGCCAGGTTTCGGTCATCTGTACGGATAAAACCGGGACGCTGACGCAGAACCGGATGACGGTTGTCGCGTACTATCTGAATGGTAAAATCCAGACAACGTCGCAGAAAGTGACGGAACGGAGGCTGAAGGAAGGCTTCTATCTGTGCGGCAACGCCAAGCTTGACGCAGAGGGTGTCATCGGCGATCCGACCGAAGTGGCGCTGATGCGCTGGGCGCTGGATAACGGCGTCGACGCCGCGCAGATCATCCGGCAGTTCCCGCGTGTTGCCGAGATTCCGTTTGATTCCCGGCGCAAACGGATGAGCACTGTGCATCAGACGGGCTTGGAAAAAATCGTCTATGTCAAGGGCGCGTTGGAAAGCGTGCTGCCGTTATGTACGCATTTGTGGCAGGATGGCCGGCGGGTGGAGCTGACAACGCCGATGCGGCGGCAGATTGAGGAAGCCGCCGCACAGATGGCCGGCGAAGCGCTGCGCGTGCTGGTGCTGGCGACGCGCACCGTCGCCTCGCTGGACGAGAGTCAGTTTGAAACCCGGTTATGTTTTATCGGAATGGCAGGGATGATCGATCCCCCGAAGGAAGGTGTCAAAGAAGCGATTGCGTTGGCGCATAAAGCAGGCATCGACGTCGTGATGATCACCGGCGATCATCCGGAGACCGCGCTGGCCATCGGCCGCCAGTTAGGCATCGCCCAATCGCTGGCGCAGGTGCTGACCTCGGTGCAGATGCAGGATCTGAGCGATGATCAGCTGGCTCAGGCCTGTCAGCGCATCCGGATTGTCGCACGCGCCACGCCGCAGGATAAGGTCCGGATTGTGAAAGCCTACCAGTTGGATGAAAAGATCGTGGCGATGACCGGCGACGGGGTGAACGACGCGCCTTCATTGAAGCAGGCCGACGTCGGCATCGCGATGGGCAGCGGAACGGAGGTATCGCGGCAGACGTCCGATCTGATTCTGACGGACGATAATTTCGCGACGATCATCAGCGCGGTCGAGGAAGGCCGCAACATTTATCTCAATATCCAGAAGGCTGTGCTGTATCTGCTTTCCTGCAATCTGGGGGAAATCACGACGCTGTTTCTGGCAATCGTGCTGATGCCGATCGCCCCGGCGCCGCTCTCGGCGATTCAGATTCTGTGGATCAATCTGGTTACCGATGCGTTCCCGGCGCTGTCGCTGGCCGCCGAACCACAGGATCCCTATATTATGGATCAGAAACCCCGCGTGGCGACGGAAAGTCTGTTCGCCAACGGCGGCTGGGCGTTCATGGTGCTCAATGGTCTGTATATCGGCACGATCTCGTTAGTCGCGTTCAAATTCGGATCAAACTATGATCCCCGTACAGCACATACGATGACGTTCATGGTCCTGTCGATCGCGCAGCTGTTCCACAGCTTGAATCTGCGCAGTCTGGACCACTCGATTTTCAAGGTTGGGATTCTCCGCAATAAGCTGTTGTTAGCGACGTTTGTGATCGGCGTGGCGCTGCAGGTGATGGTGGTGAATCTGCCGATCTTCCAGATGATTCTGAAAACCGCAGCGCTGGACTGGACCTGCTGGGCCGTCGTGTTCGGTTTGTCCGCAAGCCTGATTTTGATCAACGAGATCTCCAAATTATTCAATCCTGTCAACCATTCATCGCGTCCTCGCTCCCGGAAATCCTGATCCGGGAGTTTTTCAAATTTCTTACAAAGCGCAGAAACTTCTGCAGGGCGCAGGACTCTATGTTAAAATAAATCCAGTGTAAATCGGATAAACGCATCGCAATCCGCGATGTTCAAATGCTAAACCTCTGGAGGACTGCCGACATGGACAAACGTAAAACTCAGCCGCACAAGAAAAAGAAGGTCCGGCGTGATTTAACCTTGATCAATCAGATCATGGCTTTTTTCGTGCTGACCGCCGATTTGTTTCTGGTGCTGGCGATGCTCGGGCTGACGCAGTTCAGCTCGTTAAGCCGGACGCTGTTTATCCGTCTGAATCTGATCGTTCTGGCGGCGGCGCTGATTTTGAATTTCCTGGCGATGCTGGCCGTTGGCCGGCGCAGCGTCAGCCTGTTGAAGACCGCGATGACGGCGGCGGTCGTGATCGGCTTGATCAGCGCGTTTGGCGTGTATGTCGAAGGCCGGCTGAACGTCAATCTGGACAAGATGATGGATCAGGGATCGTCGCAGGAAACCGTCGGCGTTTCTTTTGTCGTGCTGGGTGATGATGAGCATGCCGCGCTGCAGAGCGCGCAGGATCTCAACGGCAAGGTGTTTGGGATTCTGGATGACGAACAGGCGCAGCAGGGCTATCAAATGCCGAAGAACGAGATTGAAAAATTAAAGTTAAAGGTAACATACCGTGAATATTCCGATTATACACGGCTTTTAAAAGGGCTGCTGAACAAGGAAATCGACGTGGCCGCCCTGCCGGAAAACTATAAGGGCATGTTTGAAACGAACGAGGAAATCGCGCCGGAGCTGGCGGCGCTGCGCGATGTGCATAACTTTAACCGCACGCTGACGATTCATACCGAGCAGGGCAGCGATAAGGACGTGACGAAGGAGCCGTTCACCGTGCTGATCATCGGCGTGGACGACGACCGGAGCGACGCGCTGATGTTGGCAACGGTCAATCCAGGCAGCATGACGGTGCTGCTGACGTCCATCCCGCGCGACAGCTATGTGCCGATCGCCTGCTATACCAATCAAAAGTCGGATAAGATCAACAATTCCCGCGTGCGCGGCCGCCAATGCACGATTGATACGGTGAAACAGCTGCTGGACGTCGATGTGGACTTCTACTTTGAAAGCAACTTCCACGGTATCATTGAAATCGTCGACGCTTTAGGCGGCGTGATCATCGACAATCCGAAGGAATTTGTCGGTCAGGATTCCTCCGATGAACGTGGACATCAGACAGTGTGGGTGCCGCAGGGCGTTAACCGGCTGAATGGCGAACAGACGCTGGCGTTTGCCCGGGAACGGCATTCTTATAATTCCGGAGATTTTCAGCGTCAGAGCAATCAGCAGCAGGTGATTCAGGCAATTTTGACGGAAGCGGTGCGGCTGAAGGATGTCAATAAGGCGCTGAAGGTGCTGGATGCGGCGGGCGAGAACGTGTCGACTAATCTAAGCATGGAACAGATGATCGGCTTGTTTAACTTAACGATGAAGAAGATGAACCGCAGCTATGTGCAGAATCAGAACATATTCAATGTGATCGGCGCGCGGATTTCCGGCGTCAACGACCGGGCGCCGAATCGGATGTCGATTGTCCGGTTGTATCAGGGCTCAATCGAAGACAACAAGAAAGCAATCCACCGGGTGTTTAATTTGAACAGCGAGATCGACGCGCCGAAGGCGCTGTCGTTCAGCATTGACTGGGTCTATGAGGCGCCGGCGATCTCAAAGGATGAATATGACGAGAAATTTGCGCCGTTAAAGCAATGATCTGTTAAGGAAGACTAAAAGAGAATTTCTGAGGAAAGCGAGACGGGGATATGGATACAACACATCAATTTCAACAGGAGCTATTAGCGGCTTGCGATGAACACGGCCGGCGCTTTTCTTATCCTGTTTTGCGGGATGCGGTGCTTAAAAACGGATACTTTCTGGGCGTGGTCGCAGTGATTGAAAATGATCAGCATCAAGTTTTGATCACCCGCCGGGCAGTTGGGAAAAGCGATGGGGGACACTGGGAATGCCCCGGCGGGATGGTGAAATTTCACGAATCCAGTCTTGATGCAGTACAGCGTGAGCTGAAGGAAGAACTTGGAATTTTGGTTAATTCTGAAACTTGTCTTTCTGTACGAATTGTATTCCATCAAAGCCGGAAAATTTCCCTGTTTCATGTCCGGTTCAATGGAAGTATTTACGAGCTTGTTCTGCAAAGCGAAGAAGTGACAGAAGCCTGCTGGGCGTCTGTGAACGAAATCGACGAATTGATGCGAACAGGTCAATTCATCGCTTGTTCAGTCCTGACATCTGATTTATTAAAGGAAATCTTATCATGAAACTCACATTGACCCGCTATGCGGTACGCCCGGGGAAAGAGCAGCTGACCCGCGAATGGATGGCTGTATTGAACCAAAGACAGGCGGAGGTTCAGGAAACGCTGAGCGATGAAAAAATGGCTTTGGAAGCAATTTTCATGGAAGAAGACGCGAAGGGAATGGCTTTGATCTGGGTGGATCTGCAGGGTGAGGGGACGGATGTCCAAGATTCTGCGCATCCGATTGATCAAGTACATCTGGCTTATTGGAGAGAATGTATTGATTCTTCGGTTCCTCCTGTGGAGTTAACTTCTGTGAATTGCTTCGCTGATCCCAAGGTCCAGTTAGCGCTGCTTGCAGCTGCGGGGATGGGCGAAGATTGATCATTGCGGTTAAGAATACAGGGTAAAAAATTGGACGTATAAATTAGTGCATAAGAAATGAAAAGTGGAAATCCCGCTTTTTTTCATCCTATTTTCAAGAAGATAATAATGAAAAATAGTGTAATTTTAGTGAAAAATAGTGGAAAGCGGCCCTCACAAGCATTTCCTAAAACCAGAACAGGAAGTTAGAAATTATTATCTGGCACTTTTATATTTAGAGAATAAGTTGAAAAAAAAGGAAAAAGTTACAAAAAGAATGATTTTGGAAGTTCAGGCGATCGTGGAAAAGGGAGCTTCCAAAGAAAAAATAGGATTGCGGGGGCCCATGCCGGCAGGCGTTTTATTTGCGGTTTATGATTCTTTGAGCGGGAACGCGGATTATATTCCGCCTGAGTATATTGATGTTCCGATACTGCTTGATGAATTGGTAGACTATCTTGATCATACTGATGATCATCCGTTGTTGATCGCGGCGATTGCCCATTATCAATTAGTTACAATTCATCCATTTGAAGATGGGAATGGTCGAACGGCAAGATTGATTTCTGGATATCTGCTCGATTATTTTGGATATGGATTTCAGGGGATTGGTTCGTTAGAAGAATATTTTGCTTATGATGCAGAAGAATACTACAATTCCCTGCAAATGGGGTTGCCTGCTTTATATTATTCAGGCAGAAATAATCCGCCGCATCCAGAAATTTGGCTTACTTATTTCTTAAGAATGATGGAGCTTTACTCAAAGAAAGTTTATGATTTGTCATATAAAACAAAGGAAAGTAATGTTGTTTCGAGCTTGACCTATTTGAAAAAAAGGGAGAAGGAGCTGCTTAGTTATTTGTTTGAAAATGGAATTAGAGAATTTACTCCGATTGAACTTGGAAAAAAATTAGGAGTTACCAATAAAACGGTTATCAACAGAGTTGCTGGTCTTGTTCAGCACGGATTTCTTATTCCGGTATTAGTCAATGAAAGAATACGTTCTTATCAAATAAGCGAATTAACGAAGGAGAATGAAGAAGAAATAATCAAGCTTCAGCATGGGTTGCAAACTAAGAAAGCATAATTAAATAACAGAATAAAGAATTCGGTTAACAAGTCTAACTTTAGAAAGGAGACAGGTCTATGATGGAGGCTATTTACACGTTTAACGGAAAGGACATAACGATGAATGTATGTTTACAGATCCGAGCCGTTGTGAATATCATTCAGGAACAACTCAATTTATCTTTTGAAGACGCGATGCTGGAGTTCTACCGTTCATAAACGTACAAAACGCTGCAGCCGACGGAAAATGCGCTGTGGGCGGAATCGCCGGAATTTATTACCGATATGTTTTTTGCCGAGCGGGAAGGAAGAGAATTCTAAGCGGCAGTCCAAAATAAAAATCAGCGGGGGAAGGTTTATCTTTCCTCGCTGATTTCAGGTTTGCGGTTTATTGGAGTTCTGTCAAAATACGCTGGGCAAATTGCCGGCCACCTTCAAGATTTGCGCTGTCCGGATGCGATAAAGCGGCGTCAAAGTTCTCCAGCAGGGAAGCCCAGCGCGGATTCTCCGGCTCTTTTGCCTGCAAGGCCAAATACCGCTGTTTAACGGTTTCCGGCATTCTTCCCTGGCAGGCGTAGCAGCCCAAGATCGTGTTGTCGGCAGGAACTTGATCGGCGCTTCGCTTCAGGATCGCCTGGAAATATTCGTCCGACTGGCCAAAGCCGCAGGTCGCAAACAAGGCCAGCTGCTTCTGATGACACTGGGCCAAAAAATCCAGGACCGGCTTGGCGAAGACGCCTTTGTCTGTCCAGGAACCGACAAAAATCAAGTCTGCCTGCAGCGCTTCAGGCGCAGGCGCTCCGGAATAAATAAGCATTTCGTCCGGCAGGGCGGATTGAATTGCTTCTGCCAGCTGACGGGTATTGCCGGTATTACTTTGAACTACGATTGCGATTTTCATTGGATATCACTCCTTTTCTGATCATAAATACAATGAATTCCCTGATGGCTCATCAAACCTTGCAGACATTTTTGATTGCAGCCGGCACAATACCGGATCGTTTCCGGATGACCAGCCAACAGTTTCGCGGTCCAGTCGGGATCAGCGATCAGCTGCCGGCTCATTGCGGCTGCGTCGATCCGACCGCTTTCGATCGCCTGGTCGATGAATTCTGGATGGCGCAGATTCCCGACGCCGATCACTGGTTTGCAGGTCAGCGCTTTGACTTGATCGGCAAATTTTAGAAAACAACCTTCCGCGGAAAACGCCGGGTGATTCGCGGGCGGAATCGTGTCGGTCAGCGCGCCGTGATTCGCCAGGGTGACGTGGAAACAATCGACGCCTGCCTGTTCCAGCCAGCCGACGACCGGATCCAGATCCTGTTCCAGCACGCCCGCTTTGCCATAATCCGGATTGATCTGCCGGACGGCCAGCTTGTAGTCGATGGGCAGCGAGCAGTGCTGCCGGACCTGCCGCACTGCTTCCAAAGCAAACCACATCCGATTTTCCAGACAACCGCCGTATTCGTCGGTCCGCTTGTTGATCAGTGACGAACTGAAGCTGCCGATCAAACGATCGCCGTGTACCTGAATCATATCGAAGCCCGCGGCCTGAGCCTGCTGGGCGCTGAGACCGAAAGCCGCAAGGATTTCGCGAATCCGTTTTTCACGCATTTGATTGACCGTGACCGCGGCGGAGTCGTTCAGTTTCTGACGCAGCTGATCCGCGGTGAGTCTGTGTGTCAGCAGCGCGGGAATTAATTTCAGCATCGCTTTGAAATTGGCGTCTGAAAGATGCAGCTGGGCGGATACTTTTGCGCCTTGTTGATGCAGCTCGCTGATCAGCTGCCGGTAAGCGGCGAAAGTGCGGGGGTTTTGTAAACTTTGGGAACCGAGAACCGGGATATCCGGCAGGATGATCAGGGCGGTCTGGCCCTGAGCGATCGCGCTTAGCTTCGCGGCTTTTTCTTCCGGCTTTAAGCCCAGGGTGGTGGGGGCAAAGATGATCCGGTTTTTCAGTTCACATTTGCCGATGGTGATCGGCTTAACGCAGGCGTGCGTCATTTTTCACTCCTTAAGCTCAGGACAACCTGACTTAAAAGCGCAGTTAACTGTTTCGCTTGATCCGGTGAAAGACAGGCCAGCGCCCCCTGCTCCCATTGCTGGTTGGCGACAGTGATTTCCTGGCAGATCTGTTCGCCTTTTTCGGTTAACGAAACGGTGAACGCCCGGCCGTCCTGCGCGCTGCGCGTGCGGATCAAACAGCCGAGCTTTTCCAGCTTGTCTAAACAGCGGGTGATGTGGCCGTTATCCTGACGCAGCTTTCGGGCCATGGCGGACGGCGTACAGGCGCCGGTATGCTCAAGATAGATGAGATAAGGGAACAACCCTACGGTTAACCCGAAGGCATCCAGCCGCGTTTGCAGCGTGGACGTATATTCCCGGCGCAGCTGGCAGATTAAATATGAGAAAGGATAGGACATAAAACACCTCCTGACTTCTTCAGTATAAGCATAAATTTGACTAAGTCAAATAAAATAATCAAAGAAAAGCGAAAATTTCCGCTCAGAGCTGACCGAAAGCTTGCAGCGCAGTAACGATGCCGTCCTGTTCGACGGAATCGGTGACGTAGTCGGCAATCGCTTTAATTTCTTCCCGGCCCTGGCCCATCGCTACGCCGACTCCTGCCGCCTGCAGCATTTCCAGATCGTTGATCCCATCGCCAAACGCCATTGTGGCCTGGGGATCAATATGGAAGTGCTGGCAAAGCCGGGTGATCCCGACGCCCTTGTCTATACCCCGGAGAACCAGATCGGCATAGTGAAACGGCGTCGGCAACACCGTCAAACCGGGAATCGTCCGGTAAGCCGCATAATCGCTGTCCGCTGCGTCAAAGGCCAGCGCCATCGTCGCCTGATCGTCTGACCGCGTCGCCCGGACGTCGATCGCGGCCGGATCGCGGTGAAAGAATTCGCAGGCCGCGATGAAATCCGGCGTCGGCGGACAATTCAGCCAGTCGTCATGACCCATATACTGGATCGGTGAGCGGAGCTGCGCGGAGACCGCTTCTAACCCCGCCATCGTTGCCTGATCAAAGAAAACCCGGAACAGCTCCGTTTTCTGTGCGTCGGCAATGACGCTGCCATTGCGGCAGATATAGCCGTCCCACGCAATCGCCGCCAGCTGCGGCATCATCAGGATTGTATTCACATCCCGTCCCGAGCTGATCACAATCTTTTTTCCATTTTTCTGCAAGCGTGTTAACGCCTCCATGACCGCCGGCGAAATCCGGTGATTGCGATTATCCAGCAGCGTTCCGTCGACGTCAAAGAAAAACATTTGAAATTCCTTCATTCCGTTCACCTCATGGTTTTCATTATACTCACAACGCGATGAAAAATCATCCTGAAATTGCCGCGGAAACGCTTTCGTCCGGTTGTGATTTAAGGGTAAATCCAGTATAATGTATGGGTCTTTAGACTTTATTGTATTGATGCGCTGCCGCGCAGGAATACTGAAAATAGAAAAAGAGGAGGAACTCAATGGAAAATCAAAAGCTGGACGCTTTGTGCGAAGCCTTTTTCACCGAGCATCAGGTCCGTGCGATGGATGTCGCGATCTTTCAGCAGGGAGCAGAAATTTATCATTACCGCAGCGGCCGGACGGCGTCGAAGGGCGCGAAGATCACGGAGAAAACGATGTTTTCAATCGGCTCCATCAGCAAGATGTTCACCACGGCGGCCGTGATGATGCTGGCGCAGGAAGGCAAGCTGTCGCTTGACGAGCCGATCGTGAAAAAACTGCCGATGTTCAAGATGCCGGATGCCCGGTATAAAAATATTACGGTCCGGATGCTGCTGAATCACAGCAGCGGACTGCCGGGCAACTGCTTCAAGGGGAAATACACCAACGCCCGCAACCGTAATCACCTGAAGGAAGAAATTGAATACGCGGCGCAGAGCCGGCTGAAGGATCAGCCGGGAAAGTTCAGCGTTTACTGCAACGACGGGTTTTCCCTGGCGGAGCTGTTAGTCGAGGTGGTCAGCGGGCAGAGCTATTCCTCCTATATTTACGAGAAGATTCTCGAGCCGTTAGGCATGGAGCATACCGATTTCCCAATCCATGAAATCATGGATGGCAAATACATCAAAGCGAAATCACCGTTTGGTCTCGACTTCCCGCAGGAATATGTCAACGGCATTGGTTCCGGCGGGATTTACAGCACGGCCGCGGATTTATGCCGTTTCTTAGACGCGCTGCGTGAAGGCAAACTGGTTGATGAAGCGGGTCTGACGGAAATGAATCGCGATCAACAACCGAAAGAGCTGATCGTTGCGGACAATACCACGGAACGTTATGGTCTGGGTTGGGACTGCGTGTCGATGCGGCTGTTTGAGGGCTTTGGCAAACAGGCGCTGTGCAAGTCCGGCTCGACGTTCGGGTTCAACTCCCATTCCCTGATTATCCCGGATTGTCAGCTGAGCGCCGCGGTTGTCCTGTGTACGGATAAGGGCAGCGCTTCAAAGCTCAATCAGGCACTGGTTTATGAAATTCTCAAGGCTCAGGGCTGCGCGTTTGAAGCGACGCCGCTGCCGGCGTTGAAAACCGTCGTGCATCCGGTGGAAATTACTGGTTTGTACGGCAATAAGGATCAGATCGTGCGGGCACGCTTTGAACATGGCGATCTGACGCTGGAGGTTCGCGAAGCCAAGGGCGGCTGGCGGCTGGAAGTTTCCGGCTTGCAGGAAGATCACGGCTGGTTTGCGGGACAGCCCGGCACGTCGGTCTTCGGCATGGCCGATTTAAGAATCGGGTTTGTGCCGCAGGGCGAAAAGCTGTATCTTGTTTATCAGATGCCGGGCAGCGTCGTGGCGGAACAGGCTGAACGCCAGGTTTTTCTGCAGAAGCTCAAGCCGTCCGGTAAAGTAAGCGGCTGGAAGAATCTGACGGATAAGACGTGGATCATGGATAACGAATATCTGCAGCAGCGCACGCTGGGCAATGTCCCGATGACCTTTACCGTGCAGATGGAAAAGGGCTACGACGACCTGCTTTTAGCCCCGTATCCGCTGCGCATCCTCAACGATTATGAGGCGGTGCCGGCGATTGAGATTCCGGGCAATTATTCGCGCGAAATGTCGAGCGTTTTGTGGCTGGCGGATGGTTCGATTCAAAACGGTCAGTACCACTATGTTCTCTGTGAGAACCTGCCGCCGTTGGACGTGCGGGAAATGACGCTGCGCGATCCACTGATTCACTGGTATATCGGTGCCGCGCCGATTGACACGCTGAAAATTGATGGGATTGCCCGCGTCGTCGTCCTGGACGAAAACGGTCAGGTGGAATTTGACAGCCAGTTGTCCAGCGGTCTGCCAACTTCGCTGCGCGGCAAACGGATCGGTTTCTTCGGCGAACTGAACAGTAAGATCAGCCTGCAGTATCTGGAGGAAAACGCATGATTTACCTTGATCTGCATACGCATACCGTCGTCAGCGGACACGCGTACAGCACGCTGAACGAGAACATCGCTGCAGCCAGGGAACACGGTCTAACGATTTACGGCGTCAGCGATCATACGCCGAAGATGCCGGGTTCTACGCATCTGTTCTACTTCCGCAACCTTCATGTCGTCCCGGAATTCGTGCAGGGAATCCGCGTGCTCAAAGGCGCGGAGCTGAATGTGATGGATGTTGAAGGACATGTCGATCTGGACGAAAGCACGCTGAAAATGCTTGATTACGCGATCGCATCCCTGCACGTTCCATGCTTCGGCACCGCGCATACGGAAGCGGAAAACACGCAGGCGATGATCAATGCCGTGCAGAATCCTTATGTCAAGATTCTTGGCCATCCGGACGATTCCCGCTATCCGATCGATCAGGAAGCGGTCGTTCTGGCATGCAAGGCGACCCATACGTTAGTCGAGGTCAACAATTCCTCGATGAATCCGAAAAGCTCGCGGGTCGGCGGCCGGGAAAATATGCTTGGGATGCTGCGGTATTGCAAGCAGCACGGCGTGCCGGTCCTGTTTGGCAGCGACGCGCATTACTGCGACGCGATCGGCCGGTTCCAGCGGTGTGAGGAAGTCTGCGCCGCCGCGGAGTTTCCAGCATCGCTGATCGTGAATTCCAATCCGGAACTGATTTTTGAATATTTTCATCTAAAAGTCGAATAAACAGTCGGTAATGCGAGTAAGATAAGCGTTTAACAGAATAAAGGAAAAATATAGTTAAGAAATCGATTCCCTTCAAGACGGGGTCGATTTTTTCTGTTGAATCCCATTTGCTTTCAGGGGTTGGCAAATTTATCTTTTCGCAGCCAGGATAAAGTCAGACATGTTGAAGATTTTCGGGCTTATGCTTATCTTTTCTTGGTTCAATAAAGTCGTTGAAGTGAAGTTAAGGATAATCAGAAGTTTGAAAGCAAAAAGAAATGAATGTCTGATTCAATTACTTCGTCGATTCGCAAGACCATTTCCAGTGTTCGGAATTTAATTTGAAAATGGTTACAAATAAGTTTGCGATTTTGTCGAAAATAATTGAATTTTCATGAAAAAGAGGAAGGCTTTTTTGAAATTACCGCAATATTAACTTGTAGAGGAGGTGGGGGAATGTCCATCAATCTACTTGAACGGAAGAAGCAAAAGAAGAGAAGGATTTCTTTGTTGGACGACTGGGTCTTTAAAACTGTGATCGGTGATCCTGAGGATTTGATATGTCTGACGAGTCTTTTCCATGCGATTGATCCTGATTTTAAAAAGGTGCGGTTGTTGCCGAATGAGAAAAAAGCAGGACATCCTGACGACAAAGCAATTCGTTATGATATCTGCGGGGTGATCAACGAGGAGATTTATTTTGATCTGGAAATCCAGCAAAACGGGAATCCCGAGGAGCAGGGAATCCGCATTGTTTTCTATTTATCGCGTCTGCTTTCCGGCCAGAAGACAAAGGGAAAAGATTATCGGGAACTGAAACCAGTGCGCGTGATCATGATCACGAATTTCTGCTTTTTTGACGATCCGGATGTGAGCAGCGATGTGTTTTATTTAGCCGGTGAGAAAACGGGAAGAACCTTGACAAAACACATTCAAGTGAGTATTATTGAATTAGCAGAAGTGGAACGCTTACAGCGGATTCCAGTCAAGGATTTAACGCCGTTGGACCGGTGGCGCGTGGTATTAAAATTTGCAGGCGATCCGGACAAAGCGGCGTGGATTCAACAGATCATAGCGATGGATGAAGGATGCAGAAGGGCGGTGGAGAAAATGATGGAGATTCCGATGAGCACGATCGAGTACATGTGGGAAACAAAGCGGCTGGACAGAGAAATGATGCGGAATTCAGAGATCCGCAAGGAACGGGAAAGAGCTGTGAAACAGGCGCGGGAGCTGGCCTTAAAGCAAGGTAAAGATCAAGGTTCTCTGTTGAAGCTTATTACAATTACACTGAAAAAAGCGAAGAAAGGAATGCAAGCTGCTGAAATAGCGGATATTCTAGAGGAAGAAGAAGCATGTATTCAAACCATTCTGAAAATCAAAGCACAACATCCGGATTACACGGAGGAGCAAATTGCAATAAAGATTATCAGTGAGTCTGTTCATCCGGCAGCAGTGCGAAACAAAGAGAGACTTAACGAAGAAAGCGGAGGGTTTCCACTCACATGAGGTCAAATCCTGTATAGAGGGGCAATAACCTACTGCTGAATCAGAACGCCGGTCTATTATTTTTCTGATTGCCTGTGTTAACCTTAAAGTAAAAAGAGCCTGAATATTAAAAAAAGGAGAAAGTATATGATCCAACAACTTATTGAACAGCATCTCAGCGCGATAACCGCTCAAATCCGGACAAAGTACCCGTCTGAAATTGAAAGCTTTACAGAGCGGCTTATCGGCTTAGGGATGGATGCGGATCAGGTCGAGGCGGATATGCAGGCCGT